>JANPEN010000046.1:0-12128 GCA_031422955.1 Acidimicrobiia bacterium | reverse complement strand
CTCGGATTTCCAGAACCTGCGGCGCAACAACGAATCGCTGACCCTCGACCTCAAGCACCCCGACGGACACGCCTTGTTCCTCCGCTTGGTCGAACGAGCCGACGTGTTGGTGGAGAACTTCGCCCCGGGAGTCACCGCCCGACTGGGGTTGGACTGGCCCGTCCTGCAGCGGCTCAACCCCCGCTTGGTCTACGGCAGCATCTCCGGTTTCGGCCAGGTGGGACCGTGGGCCTCGCGCCCGGGCTACGACCAGGTGGCCCAGGGCATGTCAGGGCTCATGTCCGTCACCGGGCTGCCCGGTCAAGGGCCGGTGCGCTCCGGCCACGCGGTAGCCGACAGCTCCTCGGGGATCTATCTGGCCTTCGGCATCATGGTCGCCTTGTTGCGACGCGAGCGCACCGGTGAGGGATCCTGGGTGCGCACCTCCCTGCTGGAGTCACTGGTGGCCATGATGGACTTCCAAGCGGCGAGGGTTCTGATCGAGGGCGACGTGCCCCAACAACAGGGCAACCATCACCCCACCGCCGTACCGATGGGTACGTTCCCGGCTTCGGATGGGGTGTTCAACCTGGCGCCGGGGACCAATGCTCACTTTCGGGCCGTGTGCGGGGTGTTGGGCCATCCCGAATGGGCTGAAGATGAGCGGTACGCCAAGCCCGGGGCCAGAGCCCGGCGCCGCCAAGAGGTGAATGACCTCATCTCCGAGGTGACCAGAACCCGCCCGGTCCAAGCCTGGATCGAGGCCTTTTTAGCTGTGGGGGTGCCGGCTGGACCGGTGCTGGATTTGGGGGAGATGCTGGCCCATCCTCAGGTCCAGGCCTTGGCCTTGGCCCAACCCATCCAGCATCCCAACCGCCCCGACGCCAAGGTGATCGGGCAGCCCCTCACCTTTGCCGACGATCCCGACAACCGGGGCGTGCGCAGGGCGGCCCCAACCTTGGGCCAACAAACCGCGGCCATCCTCGACGAGTTGGGTGTCACCACCGAGGAGGCCACTCGCCTTCGAACGGCAGGGGTGGTCTGAGCGGGCGCCACCGGCTGCGCCGCGCCATCGGCTCAACCGGCGGCGATCAACCGGCGGCGATGAAGCGGTCGCGCCAGTCGGCCAACTGGGCGGGGGCAACGCCGTTGGCCTCCAGCCAGCTCGCCGCCCCACCCCAACCCCTTTCGAGGTGGTCGAGGAATCGTTGCATGGTCTCCGCCTGGGCGTCGAAGACGAAGGATTGGATGGTGCCGGCCAGGTTGGCGAAGCGTTCCGCCGTCTCCAACCGGGCCACCACCGCGGCCATGCGTTCTTGGGTGGCGGCGTAGTCGGCCACGATGGCCCCAGCCTCCACCCCGGCCGCGCCCAGCAGCAACGCCACCAGGATCCCGGTGCGGTCCTTGCCGGCCGAGCAATGGACCAGGGCGGGCGTACCGGGCGTGCCCGCCACCGCCTCAAAGGCGCGCACGAAGGCCCCTGCTCCCCAGTCCAACAGCTGGGCGTAGCCCTCCGCCATGATCAGCGGGGTGGGAATTCCCTCGGCCAGGCGCTCGGCTCGGGACACCCTGCGCAGCTCCAGTTGGTCCTCGTCGATGATCTGCACCTCGGTGTAGACAATGCCTGGCCGCGCCCCCAGGCGGCCCCGACCGCGCTCGAGCCGTTCCGCTTCACTGCGCAGATCCACCACGTGGACCAGGCCCCACCGCTCGACCAGCCGAACGACATCTGCCGCGCTGAGCGCATCCAAGCCATCGGCTCGCAACACCACACCGGGCCGGGTGCGCCCCCCGGAGGCGGTCAAACCACCGATATCGCGCACGTTGGCGGCCCCATCGAGATCAATCCATGCCGGCGGATCACCAGGGGAACCGGTCATGCTGTGCTCGTCGTGGCTGTGCTCGTCATGGATGTGCTCGATTTCAGGTTGGCTCTGTGGGACGCACCGGCGGGCAGGCTAGGTCGCCCTCGCGGCCGCGGCCAGTGCAGCGACCGTCGGTAGCGTTCGAGCAGTGACCAACCAAGCGTGGTTCCATCGTGCCGTCGTGTACCAGGTGTATCCCCGCAGCTTTGCCGACTCCAACGGAGACGGCATCGGCGATCTTCGTGGCATCACCGAACGGCTCGATTACCTGGCCCACCTGGGTGTCGACGTGTTGTGGCTGTCTCCGGTGTATCGCTCCCCCCAGGACGACAACGGCTATGACATCAGCGATTACCAAGACATCGACCCCATCTTCGGCACTCTGGCCGATCTCGACGAGTTGACCGAACAACTCCATCGCCGGGACATGAAATTGATGATGGACCTGGTCATCAACCACAGCTCCGATGAGCATCGGTGGTTCATGGAGTCCCGAGCCAGCCGCCACGACGCTAAACGGGATTGGTACTGGTGGCGCCCGCCCCGGCCCGGCACCCGGGGCGGACAGGCCGGCGCCGAGCCCAACAACTGGGGGTCTTTCTTCGGCGGTTCGGCCTGGGCCTGGGATGAGCACACGGGCGACTATTACCTACATCTGTTCTCCCGCAAGCAGCCCGATCTGAACTGGGAGAACCCGCAGGTACGTCAGGCTCTTTATGCGATGATGCGCTGGTGGCTCGATCGTGGGGTCGACGGGTTTCGCATGGACGTCATCAACCTGATTTCCAAGGATCCCTCCCTACCCGACGGTATGGTGGCGGCTGGTCACTTGTTCGGTGACATCACCCCGCACACGGTGGGCGGGCCCCGCAACCATGAGTTCCTCCAAGAGATGCACCGGGAGGTGTTGGCGGGAAGGGACCGGCCGGTGCTGACGGTGGGCGAGACCCCCCGGGTGCGGCTGGAGGAGGCCCAGCTGTTCACGGACCCCGAGCGCCGCGAGTTGGACATGGTCTTCCAGTTCGAGCACGTCGAGATCGACCACGACGGTTCAAAATGGAAGACCACACCGTTCGACCTGTTGGCCTTGAAACGAACCATGCTGCGCTGGCAGGAAGGGTTGGCTACATGCGGCTGGAACAGCCTGTACTGGAACAATCATGACCAGCCCCGGGTGGTATCGCGCTACGGGGATGACGGCGCCTACCGGGTCGACTCGGCCAAGGTTCTCGGTACCATCTTGCACCTGCATCGGGGCACGCCCTACATCTACCAGGGCGAGGAGCTGGGCATGACCAACGCCCCCTTCGCTTCCGCCGAGGACTTTCAAGACATCGAGTCGTTGGATCGACATCGGCGCGCCATGCAAGCCGGCGGTGATCACGAGCTGTCCTTGGCCGGGTTGCGAGCCATGAGCCGGGACAACGCCCGCACGCCCATGCAGTGGGATAGCTCGGCCACCGGGGGATTCACCAGCGGCCAGCCGTGGCTGGCGGTCAACCCCAACACCGCCACCATCAACGCCGCCGAGGCTCAGGCGGATCCCGCTTCGGTTCTGCACCACTATCGCCGTCTCATCGCCCTGCGCCATCAAGAACCGGCGGTAGCGGAGGGCGACTACCACCAGTTGTTGGCCGAGGATCCGGCCTTGTTCGTGTTCACGCGCCGCTTCGAAGGCACCGAGCTGTTGGTGCTGGGCAACTTCAGCGCCGAGCCGCGGGCGGTGGCCTTACCGGCCGTTGACGCGGGTGCGTGGGCGGAGGCAGAGGTACTGCTGGACTCCGGTCCACCCGCCCCAGCCCCCGCTCCCGCCTCGGTCGACAGCAGCGGGGATAGCAGCAGGGTGGCACCGTTGGTGCTGGGGCCGTGGGCGTCTCGCGTCTACCGACGTGGCGGTGGTGGGGCGCTACGGTTGACGCCGGGCCAGTAGCGGCTAGCCACCCGGCGGCACCCCCAGGGCCGGCGGCCGTTCGTACGCAGGGGAAAAGATGTCGATCATGGGGCACGCCGCGGCGCGCAGTTCCTCAAGGGTTTGAGCCACACGAAGCGCGAGCTGTGGGTGGATGGGGAACAGGTGCTCGACGTGTCCGCCCATCCCAAGTTGGCCGGCGCCGCTCAGACCCTGGCCGGGGTGTTCGACCGCCACTTCGTCGTGATGACCGAGTTGCAGGGCGCGAGCCCGGCCGTTCAGGGCCGGGTTAGCCTGTCTTCCGTTGGGTGGCGGGCACTGCTAGCTGCTGGGTGTGCGTTGGGATTCGACGTATTGTTTCACGACGGACAGCGGGGCGCCGCCGCATGATGCGGCGAAGTAGGACGGGGACCACAGGTGCTGGCCTTTCCAGACCCGTTTCTTGAGGTTCGGGAAGTCGCGGCGGATCAGCCGGGAGGAGACGCCTTTGAGGCTGTTGATCAGCTTGGAGAGTTGCACGGTCGGCGGGTATTCGATGAGGAGGTGGACGTGGTCGTCTTCGCCGTCGCATGCGGCGAGGACGGAATCGAAGTCGGCGCAGACCTGCCGGAACGTGCGGCTCAGGTGGTCGATGTGTTCGGCCTCGAAGACTTTCCGCCGGTATTTGGTCACGAAGACCAAGTGGACGTGTAGGGCGGTCACGGTGGTGCGGCCTTTGCGGTAGTCGTCTTCGTCGAACATGGTGGCAGTGTAGACCAACTGTCAGACCAACCGTGTAGGGTGGTGGCAGTGTCCTATCGGTACCGACTCGCACCCACGGCTGAACAGGCGGCTGTAATGTCGGGCCATTGCGCGCACGCACGGGCGGTCTGGAACCTCGCGTTGGAGCAGGCGAACCTGTACCGGCCGCATTGGGGTGCAACCCCGAACGCCGCGGTGAGGCAACGCCAGTTGGCGGAAGCTCGCAAGATGTCGTGGTTGGGCGAAGGGTCCAGCTCGGTGCAACAGCAGGCGTTGCGCGACTTCGATCAGGCGCTGCGCAACTGGTGGGGCGGGACGCATCGCCGTCCGACGTGGCGCCGCAAGTACGTCCACGAAGGCTTCGTGGTCCGAGATGTCGCGGTGCGCAAGCTGAACCGCCGGTGGGCGGAGGTGGCCATCCCGAAGCTCGGCCCGGTCAAGTTCCGGCTCAGCAGGCCGATGCCGGTCGAGTACGGCATGGGCCGGGTCACGTTCGACCGGCAAGGCCGGTGGCATGTCAGCTTCGCCGCCCCGCAGGCACCCGTCGTGCGGGAGCCCACCGGCGCGGTGGTCGGGTTGGATCGTGGGATCACGGTCACCGTGTTCACGTCGGACGGGGACCAGTTGAGATGCCCGACACCCAGCCAGGGTGAACGGGCCAGGCGAGCCAGGTTGCAACGCAGGATGGCCCGGCAGAAGAAAGGTTCCAACCGTCGGCAACGGACCCGTGGGGCGATAGCCAAGCTCACCGGTAAGCAGGCGGACCGTCGGAAGAACTGGGTCGAACAGACCTCAACCAGGTTGGTCCGCGAGTACGACGCCATCGTGCTGGAAGACCTCAAGGTCTGGAACATGGTCCGCTCGGCTGCGGGAACGGTCGACCAACCGGGCACGAAGGTGGCGCAGAAACGTGGGCTGAACCGGTCCATCCACGAGGCGGCATGGTCGATGCTCGCAATGCGCATCGACCAGAAAGCGGCAGCATCCGGCGTCGTGGTGGTCAAGGTTCCTGCGCCGGGAACCAGCCAGACCTGCCACGAATGCGGCCACCGGTCCCCCGACAACCGGACCAGCCAGGCCGGGTTCCAGTGCGTGGAGTGCGGCCACCAGGCCAACGCGGACTGGAACGCCAGCCGAAACATCAGAGCCGCAGGACTTGCGGTGCTAGCGCGTGGAGCAGCCGGCGTTGGTCGGGGCGATGAAGCGCGAACCCCTGAGCGAGTGCGCCATGTCGCGTGATCATTCAGGAATCCTGGGCCTTCAGGCCCGGGAGGATGTCAAATCTCATTGACCCATACCATCATCCCAGCGGCGGAGTTGGGCTGGCGCCTCTCCAGCTTGGACTAGGGTTATGCCACCCGATGTGGCGAACCGGCGGGTGCGGCGCGGCGAAGAGGAGATGGATGAGGCGGAAGGCGGGCAACGCGGCTGATTTAGCCCGTGCACACGCAGGCGAGGGGTCCGACAGCGCAGCGGCCGCATCGAGTGGCACCACTGTTGGCGATACATTGGTGCTTGACGGCGTCATCGATCAGGCCACTCTGCGCGAGGCCACCGAAGCCGCCGTGCAACTCGGTCGGCCGGTGAGCCGCGTGTTGCTCGAACGGGGCGCAGTCGATGCCGACTACCTGGCCGAGGTCATCGGCCGCCACTACGGGCTGACGGTTATCGACCTGAGAGACCGTCGTCCCGTGCCCGAGGCCCTGGTCCTGGTCGACCCCGCGGTCGCCCACCAGCTTGATCTGCTACCGCTGAGCATTGACAACGGCCAGCTGGTGGTGGCGGTGGCGGATCCCGGCGATGCCCGCCTGCAAGCGGCGTTGGCCACGCTTCCCGCCCCCCACGTGGTGGTGGCCCCCCTGGCCGAGTTGCGCCATGGGCTGAACTTGGCCTACCCGGCGCTGACCGGTGTGCAGGACCGGGTTCGGGCTTTCGAAGCGGAGCGGCCGCTCGAGGTCAACAACAACGCCGCCACCATCGACCTGCGCGACTCCGCCGACGCACCGGTGGTGCAGGTGGTCAATTTGATGTTGACCCAGGCCCTGCGTGACCGCGCCTCCGATGTGCACATCGAACCCCAGCCCGATCGGCTGCGGGTGCGGTTCCGTATCGACGGGGCCCTGCGAGAAGCGCTCACCCTGCCCTCCTCCATGGCCGCCGCGCTGGTCAGCCGGATCAAAATCATGGCCGATATGAACATCGTCGAGCAGCGCCGCCCCCAAGACGGCCAGTTCGCCATCGCCATCGACGGGCGCGATGTCGACGTGCGGGTGGCCACCACCGCCACCATCTTCGGCGAGAAAGCGGTGCTGCGGTTGCTGGATCGCAGCCGGTCGCTGTTGCGCCTGGGCGAGTTGGGCATGCGGCCGCAGTTGCACGAGTTGTACTCACGCATCTCCCATTCGCCGTTCGGCATGATCATCTGCTCGGGCCCCACCGGAAGCGGCAAGACCACCACCTTGTACGCCACCCTGTCCGAGATCGCCCGGCCCGATGTGAACGTCATGACCATCGAGGATCCGGTCGAGTACACCTTCCCCGAGATCAGCCAGATCCAGATCAACGAACAGGCCGGGCTCACCTTCGCCACCGGCTTGCGTTCGATCCTGCGCCAGGACCCCGACATGATCCTGGTGGGGGAGATGCGAGACGGGGAAACGGCCCACATCGCCGTGCAGGCCGCCCTCACCGGGCACTTGGTCCTTTCCTCGTTGCATGCCACCGATTCCTCCGCCGCGCTGGCCCGTCTGGCGGACATGGGGGTGGAGACGTACCTCATTGCCTCCTCCGTGATCGGCGTGGTCGCCCAGCGGCTGGTGCGTCGGGTGTGTCCCAGCTGTCGGGAGCCGTACAGCCCCAGCCCGGCCGAACTGACCTACTACCGGGCCTGCGGTGGGCCGGAGAACGCGGTGTTCATGCACGGCCTCGGGTGCGAGTTCTGTGCCCAAACCGGGTACCGCGACCGCATCGGGGTCTATGAGATCCTGCTGGTGTCCGATGAGGTGCGCACCCTGTTGCAGGCCAACGCCAACCCCCGCCAGATCCGTGCCGCCGCCCAGAAAGAGGGCCTTTCCACCTTGCAGCGCTAAGGCATGACCCTGGTCGCCGCCGGGGTGACGACCATCGCCGAGATCACCCGAAGCATCTACGTCGCCTGAGGTATTGATGAGCTCTCGTTCCGCCCTGCCCTTGGCGCCGCCCCCCGCGGCAGCCCCGCCCCGCACCCCGCTGTCGCCGGGGTCCCAGCCCGTCGCGTCGCCGGCCAAGCCCAGGCGCAACATCCTCAAGACCGAGATCACCCCCAAGAAGGTGAAATCGGCGGATCTGATGAACTTCTCCCGTCAGGCCGCCGCTTTCCTGCGGGCCGGCATCCCGGTGCTGGAAGCGCTGAGCGTGCTGGCCGATGAGACCAAGAACAAGCTGTTGCGCAAGATTCTCGTTGAAACCGGTCAATCGCTGCGGGCGGGGGCGTCGTTGGGGGCGGGTCTGGCCCGTTATCCCGGCGCCTTTCCCAGCTACTACATCCCCATGGTCCGCTCGGCCGAGCTGACCGGCAGCCTTGATTCGGTGCTGGATCAGTTGGCCATCTACGTCGAACGAGACCTCGAGGCGCGCCGCAAGGTGAAATCTGCCCTCACCTATCCCAGTGTGGTGGCGGCCATGTCGGTGGTCTCGGTGGTGGTGTTGGCGGTGTGGGTGCTGCCCAAGTTCGAGGTTTTCTTCGACGGGTTGAACGCCGATCTGCCCCTGGCCACCCGCATGCTGCTCGGTATCACCGACCTGTTCGCCACCTTTTGGCCGGTTTTGGTCGCATTGGTGGCGGTGCTGATGGTGCTGTTCGTGTTGTCCATCCGCACCGACCGCGGCCGCCACCTACGGGACCGTATGTTGTTGGGGGCGCCGGCCCTTGGCTCGGTGGTCCGCTTCGCCATCGTGGAACGGTTCTGCCGGGTGCTTTCCGCCCTGGTGACCGCGGGTGTGCCCTTACCCGACGCCTTGATCGTGGCCAGCAACGGCACCGGCAACCGGGTCTTTCAGGTTGGTTTGGCCAAAGCCCGCGAGGCGATGATCCGTGGCGAGGGCCTGGCCCGGCCCTTGGCTGCGCTGGGCCTGTTCCCCGCCGGTGCCAACCAGATGATTCGGGTGGGCGAGGTCACCGGCACCTTGGACCAACAGTTGGAGTTCGCCGCCACCTTCTATGAGCGAGAGCTCAACTATCGGCTCAAGAAGTTCACCGACCTGTTCGAGCCGGCGGTGATCGTGTTCATGGGTCTCATCGTCGGTTTCGTGGCCATTGCCCTGGTTTCCGCCATGTACGGCATCTTCCGGCAGGTCAACGTCACATGAGCGAGCGCGTGATGCGGCGGCTCAAGCGCGATGAAGGCATGTCTCTGGTGGAGATCTTGGTGGCCGTGGTCCTCTTGGGCATCGGTGTGGTCGGCCTGCTCTCGGCCCTTGTGTTTGCCTTCACTGCCTCTGAGCGTCATCGCCAACTCGCGCACGCCAACACCTTGGCCACGCAGGCCATGGAGGTCGTGGCCGACCCCTTGCAGACCCCCTTCGCCGCCTGCGGGGGTGCCGCCGCCAGTTACCAGGCGGTGGCGCAGGCCCAGGTGGCTCCGGCCATCACCGTGGTCAGCGTGCAGGAGTGGGGAAGCAGCGGTTGGCAGGCTTGTGGCACGCCGGTGCTGCCGTTGCAGCAGATCACCATCACCGCCCCATCGCCCGACGGTACCGGCAACGTGACCATGGCGGTCGTGAAACGGGGGGACTCATGAACTCGGCACGGTTGCGGAACCGGCTCAGGGCGGCCCGGCGGGACGACGGCTTCACGTTGCCGGAGTTGCTCATCACCACCGTCATCATGGGCGTGATCATCGCCTCTATTGGCGCGGCAATGGCGGTGGCCTTGCGCACCCAGGAACAACCGGCCCGTAAGCTCGGCCCCTCCAACGACGCCAACCTCTTGGCCAGCTACTTCACCGCCGACGTACAGAGCGCCTCCTCATCGGACTTCAGCGCCGCCGCCCCCTCGGGCTGCAACTACGTGACCCCGGTGGGATCCACCAACGTGGTCGCCCTTTCCTGGATCGACAATGCGCCCGCTACTCCGCTCGGACGGGCCGTCGCCTATCACGTCAATACCACCCAGCGCACGTTGACCCGCGTGTCCTGTGTGCCCAACCAGGTACCTTCGCTGTCGGTGGTGGCCCGCAACGTCACCGCCGCCACCGCTGAGGTCGACACCGCGGTGAGTTCGATCAAGATGAACATCACCGCGTTAGCCGCTGATGCCGCCGTAGGCGAGCCGCCCTTCACCTTCAGCCTGCGGGCCTACGGCCGGCTGGCCGGTAGCGACAGCGGCGGCGGTTCCGGCGGCGGTTCCGGTGCTGACCAACTCCCCGCCGGTGAGATCGGCGGAACAGTGACCCAGTACAGCGACGAGGCCGGCACGGCCACCCCGGTGGTGCTAGCCGGCAAGCTGCTCACGCTTTCCCAGGGCGGCGTGGTGCGGGCAACGTCGGTCACTGGCACCAACGGCAAATACTATTTCGGCACCCTCGACAACGGCGCCTATGACCTGCTGCTGACCGCCGTCGGCCACGCCCCCACCACCGGCAACAGCCACACCGTGGCGGTGACGGTGGCCGGAGGTACGGTGACCCAGAACATAGGGGTGTGGATCCCGCTCGGCTCCGTCAGTGGCCTGGCTCGCCTCGACAACGCCGCCGCTTCCCCGTTGGCCGGCGTCACGGTGGCGCTGGCTGGTCCGATCAACGCCGCCGCCACGACCGGAGTCAACGGGCTATACGCCTTCGCCGCCCTACCGTTCGGTACGTACACCGTCACCTTCACGGGGCCCGCCGGACACACGCTGGTGTCAGGTTCCCCCTGTGGGTTCGTGGTCGCCGATGCTGCGCCTGATGCGTGTGCCGATGTCGTGTTCCACAATGGCATCAGCGACATCACCGGCACGGTGCTGGTCGACAACGACGGCAACGGCACCGGCGACGTCGCTCACTTCGGGGTGACCATCACCCTCACCCGCCCCGGCGGTCTGCCCCCCTTGACGGCAACCACCAATGCGGCTGGCACCTTCAGCTTCCCCGGTCTCCCCAACGGGAACTACACGGTCACCGAGACGCTGCCCGCCACCTACAGCGCAGTGGGCCCGATCACCGCGGCCCGCACCGTGAACGGCACCGTGGCACCGGCGACGGTCGCCTTCGTCACCCGTCAACAGTGCGCGCTCGCCGCCCCAGTCCCCGCCTCCGATGACCGCGCCATCAAGCTCAGCGGCGCCTTGCCGCAGAACAACGAGGTGATCACCGTGAGCATGGATCGCCCGTGCGGCGCAACCGTCAACTTCCGCTTCCCTGTCCGGGTAGCTCCCTACCTGGCGGGTCCGACATCCGTACCGTTCAGCGTGGCAGCTGCCGCCGTTCCGGCGTCGAATACCTACACTTCCCCGAACCTCCGCACGGGTTCGCCCGCTTGGTCCACGACCGGATCGGCCCCTCGAACAGCTGCTGTCGAGGTGTGGGAGGGCCCGGTCGATACGGGCCGGCTGGTCGGAATACTGGCGGTGAGCGCCACATGAGCCGGCGTGAGAGGGCAGCTAACCAAGACGGCTCCGCCCTCGTCATCGTCATTGCCTTCATCGCCGTGGTCGGCTTGGTCGTGCTGGCGGTGCTCAGCTACGCCGACACGTCCTTCCGGGTAAGCAGTTCCACCCGCGATATCGAAGAACGCACCGCCGCAGCCGACGGTGGCGCCAAGTTCGCTCTCTCCAAGCTGATCGCCACGCCTGCGGTCTGTAACGGTGCCCCGCTGGCGGCGCCCCCGGCCAGCAACGGTTTCAACCCCGTGGTGAGCTGCACGACCCGCGCCGCCACGGCCCGCACCGACGGGACCGGCTGGGGTCTGTACGTGGACGACCCTGCGGGGCGCATCGAGTCCCAAGGAGCGGCGAGCGCTGCTTCCCTGCGGCGGGTCAACGGGCCGGTGTACAACCATTCGGTGAGCACGCCTTGGGATGTGTCCCCGGCGGGGTTGCAGGTGAACGATGGAGGCGTCCTACAACGCCTCACCGCCGGCGGGTGCGTGCAGCCCCCCGGTTTGACCTTGACTGGCGTGGGCTCCTTTGCGTGTACCCCGCCGGTGGTTCAGCCCCCAGAACCGTTGCCGAGCCAACGATTGCCGTCATCGCCGGCGGTATTGGCCGTTCGATCTGCCGATGGTTCCTCGACTACGGGAACGTGTCGGGTGTTCGACCCGGGCCGCTATGCGGCGGCTCCCATTCTTCTGGCCAGCAACTACTTCAAGAGCGGCGTGTACTTCTTCGAGGCTGGGATCGGCGAGATCTCCAGCAAAACGGTGCTCGCCGGAGGGCCGCCGGCCACCGAGACCAGGGGGCTGTTCACCGAAGCGGACCGCCTCACGTTGGTTCCCTGTTCGATCAATGAGACCTCGGGCGTGCAGTTCATCTTCGGGGGCGCCGGTTCGCTGTTTGTTCATAATGACGCCCGAATGGAAGTGCATTCGATGGCTCAAGGAGACACCACCGGTACGAGCTTCTATCGGTTGCGGAGCACCGATACTGGCGGTTGGGGCGCCTTTGCTTCGACAGTCAC
>JANPEN010000045.1:0-20370 GCA_031422955.1 Acidimicrobiia bacterium | reverse complement strand
GGGCTCTGCCGCGGGTTTCGCCGGTGTGGAACGCCAGCCAGGTGTTGGGGGAACTGAACCCGTCTTCTGCCCAACCGCCGCTGCGTTCACTGGAAAGCGCCACCGCCCGCAACAGCTGCTGGGCGAGGTTTATGATCAGTTGGGTTTCCCCGGCCAGCTCGGGTTGATAGCAACAAGGGTCTATGGTATGGAGATCGTGTCGGAGCTGCGTGATGAAAGATCCGTACCGGCCCGCTGACATAAAACAATGTTAGCTGATAAGGAGGCGTCGGGGTGAGGAGATCCAATAAGATAAAGCGAAAATGGCGGGGTGCTCGTGCGATTGAGTGGAGCTACCGAGTGGGCGGAATACAGAACCTTTCGGCTTACTGGCTCGCCCCGGACGCATAGCGATGGGGCGGGATCCAGGACCCGCTCTGCTTGGTTACTTGCTTGCCCGGAAGAAAGCCGGTGGGGCGGCTTGGGGTTCGGCGGGTTGAGCTTTTCTGGTGGTTTCGGATCGATGAGAGGGGTGGCTGCCGGTTGGTGGTCTCGTTCGGGCGCTGCGGATTTGTAGCAGCACCGGGGTTCGTCACTGTCAGCGGGTGTCGGGGTCGGATCACGCTGCTGTCTGTAGTTGACCGACTTCGACAATGTTGTGCGCTAAGGCACCATGGGCGCGTCAGGGGCGGGCGCCGGTGTGGCTACGAGTATGGTGCGATACTAGGGATTAGTTTCCCGGAGTGGGCGATGACCACGTCGGTGACGCCGAGGTCACGGAGGTCGGTCTTCATGGTGGGTTCCCAGTAGCCGTCGATCCGAAAATGACGGGATTGGCGGCCTTCTGAACCGCTTGGCGGAGGCGGGACAGCGGGGCGGATCAGGTCGGTGGCGGACGGCTCATCGGTGGGCTAGGTTCCCCGAATCCTTGAGGGAGAGCGGGAGCTTCGCCATGGAATCCTTTGCCGGTCGGATCGCGGTGATCACCGGAGGCGGTGACGGGATGGGGCGCGAGTTGGCCGTGCAGTTGGCCGCCGAGGGATGCCACGTGGCCATCTGTGATCTGTCCGAGGAGGCCATGGCCGCCACTATTGAACGGGCTTCGGCCGGCGCGCCGGCCGGGACCAACCTCACCTCGTTTCGCTGCGACGTTTCCGACGAGGCGTCGTTGCAAGCCTTCGCCGCCGCGGTGCAGGAACGTTTCGTCACCGATCACATCAACCTGTTGTTCAACAACGCCGGCATCGGTGGGGGCGGGTCCTTCCTGCGCAGCGAGCGGGGGGAGTGGGAGCGCACCTTCAACGTGTGCTGGTACGGCGTCTACTACGGCTGTCGCACGTTTTTGCCCTTGCTGGTGGCTTCTGACGCTGGTCATGTGGTCAACACCAGCAGCATCAACGGGTTCTGGGCGTCGTTGGGTCCCCAGCGTTCCCACACCGCCTACGCAGCGGCCAAGTTCGCGGTGAAGGGTTTCACCGAGGCGTTGGTCACCGACCTTCGCCTCAACGCCCCCCACGTGGGTGCGTCCGTGGTCATGCCCGGCCACATCGGCACCGGAATCGCCCTCAATAGTGCCACCGTCCTGGGCCGCCCGGTCGACGCCAACGTGACCGAATGGGCCGCCGCCTTCCGTAACAATGCCCCCACCAGCGCCTCCACCGCCGCCAGCATCATCCTGGATGGCGTGCGCCAAGGGCGTTGGCGGATCCTGGTCGGCGAGGACGCGCAGCTGGTTGACGAGTTGGTCCGGGACAATCCTGAAGAGGCCTATGAAGCCTCCTTCTCGGCTCGGCTGCGCGAGCTCGGTGCCTTCGGCGTGCTCGGCATCTGAGCCCTTACCCCGGCCGGGTGGCTCAGCGACGCTGACCCCGTGGATCCCATTGGCGCAACTCTTCACCCTGGGGATGGCGGATGACGGTGTCGGTCAGGCCTCCGCTGCCGGGCCCGGTCCCGCCGCCGAAGATGCGGGTCTGGCGTTCGGTCAGCTCGTAGCGGGCCCAGCCGGGGTTGCCGGTGGTGGCGAAGCTGACCCAGGCCGAGCCCATGGCCTCCGAAACCTGGGCAACCGGCTCTGGATCCACGTCGTAGCCGGCGAAAGCGGCCACGGTGGGATGGTCGTAGGTGCCCATCACCAGGGCGACGTCGAGCACGTGGGCGGCGCCGACCAGGCCGTCGTGGAGGGGTGAGGCCAGGTCCATACGGTAGGCGAAGGTGTCGGCGCGGGCCGACTGCCAGCCGGCCAGGCCCATGGAGGCGACCCGGAAGGACCAGTCCCCGCCCATGGCCATGGCCAGCGCCCGGTTGTCAACTGCCTCGCCCCGTTCGGTCCGGGCCAGGCGATAGACCGCCAGCGCCGCTTCGCCATGCGGGTGCCAGCGAGCGGCCAGGGTGGCCAGGGTATCGTCGGTGACGTGGTCGAAGCTGGGGTCGCGGCCCCAGAAGAAGCCCATCTCGTCGCGGTTCGTGCCACACAGCAGCGGCACGCGGGCCCCCCCGGCTGTGCCGTCGGCCAGCGCTGCGGCCGGGTCAAGGGGGACCATCTGGCCGTCGGCGACGGGCCGGTAGAACACCCCGCCAGCGCGAGGGGTGGCTGCATCTTGGGCCCGGCGCAACACCTCGGTGGGCAGCCCTCGGAGGGCGGCGGGCTCCACGCCGAGGTGGGTGAGGATTCGGGCGGCGGAGTCCTCAGCCTGGGCGACGGAGTTGACCAGGTTGAACGAACCGGACTGGAGAATGGCACGGCGAAAAATAGGGGCGTCGGGTCCGGCCAGATGGGCGGCGATGGAGGCGGCCCCGGCCGATTCGCCGAACACCGTGATGTTGTCCGGATCGCCACCGAAACCCTCGATGTTGGCGGCCACCCACCGCAGGGCAGCAGCCTGGTCGTGCAGGCCCTGGTTGCCGTCGGCCCCAATGGCGGGGCAGCGCAGCCAGCCGAACAGGCCGAGCCGGTAGTTGACCGCCACTACCACCGCCCCCCTGGCGGCGAGACGGGCGCCGTCGTAGGCGGGTACCGAGGTAGAGCCGGCGACGAAGGCGCCACCGTAGAACCACACCAACACCGGCAGCTTGGCCGCCCGATCGGCTTCGGGACTCCAGATCGACAGGGTCAAGCAGTCCTCGCTCTGATAGGGCGAGGAAAGATCGGCCAAGAAACGCCCGGGTGAGGGGGCGCCCTGGATGGGGGCGAAGCCATGGTCCAGCGCCGGTCGCACCCCTTCCCATCGTGGTGGCGATTGGGGTGGCGCGAACCGCAACGGTCCCAGCGGCGCGGCCGCATAGGGCAAGCCCAAGAAGGCAGCCACATCGGCTGGGGCCGGCACCCCGCGCACCATACCGAACGACGTGGACACCGTAGGCGCGTCGCGGCTGGAGGGTTCGGCGCTACTGGATAGTGCGGCCATTGGGGGAGCCTAAACGACATCGGATTGAACGACGTGAAGGTGCTCGCCGCAATGAGGGTTATGGCCCGATGACGGTGACGGTTGAAAAGCTGCATCCGCAGCCTCTGACGTTGGTGTGGGTCAAGCGCTGCGGGTGCTGTCCGGTAGGCTGGGGACAGCCGGTCCAACCGCTCTAGAGGGAGACCACACGTGCCTGGAACCACCATGGCAGAGCTCGATGCCATCGACATCCACTCGATTCAGATGTACCTGGACTCGGGCTACCCGTGGGAGGCCTGGGATCTGCTCCGGCGAGAGGCGCCTGTCTACTGGTATGACCGTCCCGGAATCGAGCCGTTCTGGGCCATCACCCGTTACGCCGACGTGCGGGCGCTGGGCAGCGACGCCACCCGCTTCATCAACGGTGGCCCTCGCCTACGCCTGGCCGGCAGCGACCACGACCAGCTGCTCTATGCCTCCCGCCACAAGAAGGCGGACCGTCACGGGTGGGACGCGGACGACGTGGACGACATGGTCTACCTCGACGCCCCCCGCCACACCACCTTTCGCATGTTGGTGGCCCGCAGCTTCACCCCTGCCCGTTGTCGCCGCATGGCCTCCGAGTTGGCCGAGATGTCCCAGCGTTTTGTGGGCGAGTTCGAACACGAGCTGCAGGAGGCCGGTTCGGCCGGCGTCGATCTGGTTGAGGGCCTGGCCGTAAAGCTCCCGTTGGCCACCATCTGCTCGATGATGGGCGTCTCCGTCGACCGCTGGTCAGACATCCACCGCTGGACGGACTCGATGTTCAACACCGATGCCACCACCTGGGCTCTGCCGGGCGAGACCCGGCAAGACATGCGCCGCCGTCTACGCATCGAGTACTTCGAGTTCATCGATGACCTCATCGCCGAGAAAAGGGCTCACCCCGGAGACGATCTCACCAGCTTGTTGGTCCATGCCGACGTCGATGGCGTCACCCTCAACCAGCAGCAGCTGCACGGCTACCTCACCCTGCTCATCGCCGCCGGGAACGAGACCACCCGCAATGCCACCACCCGGGGCATTTTGGCGCTGTTGGACTACCCGGACCAGATCGCCCCCTTGGAACAGGGTGACCAAACCACGGTGGAGACCACCGTGGAAGAAGTGGTCCGTTGGACCTCCCCAGTCATGCAGTTCGCCCGCACCGCGCTCGTTGATGTGGAGTTGCACGGCCAACAGATCAAGGCAGGGGACACCGTTGGGTTGTGGTACCCCTCGGCCAACCGCGACGAGCGGGCCTTTACCGATCCGTACCGTTTCGATGTTCGCCGAAAGCCCAACGACCACGTCGGTTTCGGCCACGGACCCCATTTCTGCCTGGGCGCCAACCTGGCCCGCTGGGAACTGAGGGCGGTGTTCACCGAGCTGGCCAAGGGCCAGGTGATCTCCCGGCTGCAGACCCAGGGCGAAGCCGAATGGCTGACCGACCTGCACGTCGGGGCCATCAGCCACCAACTGGTCAGCCTGCGCTGAGCCGCTGCTGGCGCAGGGCGGCGGGGCAACGGGCGTTGGCATGGAGCCTTCGGGGGGGGATGATCCGTACCGCTCGGTAGGTTCCCTCGTCGCGGAGCAGTGGCGACGATCCGTCGGGGTCGAGCCGATACGCTCTGGGCGTGACCGCCGCCGCCTTAGCCATCCGTTCTCCGGCTAGGGCTGCGCGGGTCCCCGCCCTGGGCAGGTCATGGTGGTTGGCGCAGCACCAAGGCGCAGGACCAACTGCGTGACGGCACAGGAGGCGGTGCCCGATTCGGTGGAGCTGGAGGAGCGGGGCCAGACCAAAGCGGAGTTGACGCGGCGCCGCATTCTCGACGCGGCGGCCAAGGTGTTCCGAGCCCGCGGCTTCGTGGGTGCTCGGCTAACCGACATAGCGGCAGAGGCCGGCCTGCAGGCTGGCAGCCTCTACTACCACTTCGAGTCCCGCGAGGCATTGGTCGAAGAGGTCATGTGGGCTGGCCAGCAGAGTACCGAGCAGTATGTTCGCCAACGGCTGGGAGCGTTGGCTCTGGACGCGCCGCCGCTGCTGCGCCTCCGTACCGCCATCCAGGCCCATCTCCTGGCGGTGCTGTCAATCACGGACGCCACGTCGGCCTCGATCAAGATGATCGGCCAGGTCCCCCCCGACATCAGGGAGCGGCTGTTGGCTGGCCAGCGTGCCTACGGGGACTTGTGGCGTGAGTTGTTGTCCGACGCTCGGGCCAGTGGCGCGCTGCGCGACGACGTTGATCTGTCCATCGTGCGCATGGTGATTCTCGGCGCCTTGAACTGGTCGGTGGAGTGGTACCACGCCGAGGAGGGCCACCCCGAGAAGATCGCCGTCGACATGGCCGCGGTCATGCTTGACGGTCTGGCCCGCTGAGGCCGGCCCTGCCCGGCTGGCCGAGGACTCCCGGCCAGCGTGCTGTCAGGTGGGGTGCGGACGGGCGCCGCGTTGCAGACGGCCGGGACGAGCGCCGGTGAGCTGACCCTCTTCTGCCACCACAGCGCCCCGCTTGAGGGTGGCAACATAGCCGCTGACCTGCTGCATCAGCCGGGTGCCGCCGGCCGGTAAGTCGGCCACCATCTTGGGGGCGTGCACGTTGAGGCGGGCGTGGTCGATGAGGTTGAGGTCGGCCAGGTAGCCGGGGGCGATCACCCCACGGTCCAACCAGCCCACGTGAGCGGCACTGCGCTGGGATTGGGCGTGGACCATGAACTCCAAGTCGAGGCCCGCCCCCCGCTGGCGGTCTCGGGTCCAGAGGGAGATGGCGGTGGTGGGGAAGGAGCCGTCGGACACGGCGTTGCAATGGGCCCCGGCGTCGGACAACCCGATGATGGCGTGGGGCGAGGTGAGCATCTCCCGTACCGCGTCGAGGTTGTTGGCTGCGTAGTTCATCAGCGGCAGGTAGACCAGCGCGGCGCCGCCATCGGACAGCAACAGGTCGTAGAGCACCTCAATCGGTTCCCGGTGTTGGGCCCGGGCCAACCCCGCGATGCTGGCCTCGGGCGAAGGCTCGTAGTCAGGCACCTCGGCCATGGGGTACATGCGCTCGAAGCCTCGGTGGATGAGGGCGGGGAAGTCCTGGATCTGCACCGCAGCGTGCTCGGCCACTATGGCGGCCCGGATCCCCGGCTCGGCCAGGGCAGCCACCCGCTCAGCTAGCGGCGCATAGCGGAAACGCTTGTAGGTGGGGCAATGGGTGAGCGGGTTGGCGCTGGCGGTCAGGCCCAAGACGATCCCGATGGGGCGCACGCCGACCTGGGCTCGTACGGTGGCGCCGGCCTCGTTCCACTCCCCAATGGCCGCCAGCAGTTCCCGATAGCGCAGGGGCGTCTGATCGTTCTGCTGCACGGTGAAACTCAGAGGACGGCGGATGCCCAGGGCCAAGCGGCCCAACAAGGCCAACTCCTGGCTCACCAACTCGTCGTCGGTGGATTGGTACACGTCGGAGATGAGCTGTACCACCCCGGTGCCGGCTCGTTGCAGGGCGGCCGCGATGCCCAACACCTCCTCGGCCGACGCGGTCAGGGTACCGATCTGTTCGCCCAGGCTGGTGCGATGGGCCCAGGTGCGCGACGTGGTGAAACCCAACGCTCCCGCCCGCACCGCCGCCTCGGCCAGGGCGGACATCTCTGCGATGTCGGTGGCGCTGGCCCGGACCCGATGGTCCGCACCCCGATCACCCATCACGTAGATGCGCAGGGCGGCGTGAGGGACCTGGGTGCCCACGTCCAGGGACCAGCGCAGGGTGTCGAGCACGTCGAGATACTCGGGGAAGGTCTCCCATCCCCAGCTCAGTCCCTCGTGCAGGGCCGTGCCGGGGATGTCCTCCACCCCTTCGAGCAGGCGGATGAGCCAGTCGTGGCGGTCGGCTCGGGCGGGAGCGAAACCGACCCCGCAGTTGCCCATGACCAGGGAGGTGACCCCGTTGATGGAGGAGGGGGCCAGGTCGCCATCCCAGGTGGCCTGACCGTCGAAATGGGTGTGGATGTCAACCCAGCCCGGGGTGACGATCAGGCCCTCGGCGTCGATCTCGCGGCGGGCCCGACCCAGATCGGCCACCGCTTCGCCCACGGCCACGATGTGCGCACCATCAATGGCGACATCGGCGCGTCGCCGAGGCCCCCCGGTGCCATCGACCACGGTCCCGCCCCGCACGATGCAATCAACCATAGATCTGCTCCTTTGGGCGCTGAGATACACGATCGAGCAGCCGGTCGATCTCGATGACCAGCCCAGGGGGAATGTTACGCCCGCTCCCGTGGCGCGAGGGGTACCGACATCGAGACCGAGACCGACACGGCCCCGGAATGCTCGACGATGGCTAGCGTGAGTGCCAGAGTGAACGTCTTCCGCCGAACGAGCACAGGGAGCAGGCAACGTGGCCACCAAGGTTGAGCACGCGACCCACGACACGACCCAGGCCAGCACGGTTGTGGAGGCCAGCACGGTTGTGTGGGACGCCGACGCCCACATCTGCGAGCCGCCTTCGGTGTGGGAGGAATATGCCGATCCCGCCTTCCGCGACCAGGTGGTGCAGGTTCGCCGTCACCCCGATGGTCGGGAAAGCTTGTTCTGCGGCGGTAAGGACACCGGTACCAACGCGGCGCCAGCCTGTATCCCCGGGGCCTACGCCAACCCCCATACCAGCTGGGATGCCATCCTGCCCGGCAGCTACGACCCTCACGAGCGGCTCAAGGTGATGAGCGCAGAGGGCTTGGAC
Source organism: Acidimicrobiia bacterium (assembly GCA_031422955.1). Lineage (GTDB taxonomy): Bacteria > Actinomycetota > Acidimicrobiia > Acidimicrobiales > CAIXPF01 > CAIXPF01. Next base: position 12,266 of record JANPEN010000045.1, on the reverse strand, counting down.
CGCGCCGTGTTCTTTCCCTCGCTGTGGTTGTTGTCCGGTGACGTGGCCGAACCTAAGGCGGCCGCGGCCAGTGCCAGGGCGTACAACCGTTGGATGGCTGACTTTGTCTCGGTGGACCGCCAGCGCCTCTACGGCATCGGCGTGTGTCCCCTCCAGGACGTCGATCTGGCCGTGGCCGAGATCGAAGCGGTGGCCGCCGCCGGCCTGAGTGGGATTACCTTCCGGCCCGAGCGTTACAACGGCCTGGAACTGTATTCCGCCGAGATGGACCGGGTCTGGTCCGCCGCCGAGGATGCCAACCTCAGCGTTGGTATTCACGGCAGCTTCGGTTCCAAGATGCCGAGCTTCGCCCGCACCCGCTACAGCAACCAGTTCTATGTCCACATGGTTTGTCACCCCTTCGAGCAGATGGCCTCGGTCATGGAGGTCATCGCCTCCGGGGTGCTCGACAACCACCCCGGGCTGCGGGTCGGGTTTTTCGAGTCCGGGCTGGGTTGGCTTCCCTACTGGTTGGAACGCCTCGATGAGCACAAGAAGTCCATGGGTCATCTGGTGCCTTCCCTCAAGCGAGATCCCAGCGAAATCTGGTCCGAGCAGTGCTTTGTGACCATGGAAGCGGGCGAGGGTGAGGCATTGGCCCAACTGGCCGATCTCGGCTTGTCTCATACCGTGGTGTGGGGCTCGGACTATCCCCACTACGACTGTACCTATCCAGGGGCGTTGCAGGAGTTGGACGACACCCTGAACCATCTCGACCGCGATGGCTTGCGTCATTCGGTGCTGGAGACCAACCCCCAGCGCTGGCTGGGTCTGTCCAGCTGAAGGGTCGCCACCGCCGACGGGACACCGGGCCCTCCCACCGAATCGGCGACGATTCGGTGGGTCGCTGGGCCAGCGAGCCTGGCGCGCCGTCGCCGTCGTCCACGAAAGGCCTGTCATGGCTGTTGTTCTGGTCTTGTTGCCGCCTACTACCGAGACCCTGCAGAGGTGGGCGATGCAGCTGCGGGATCGATTCGACGGCCTCACCGTGGTGGTCGCCGCCGACGATGCCGAGGCCCTCCGGGCGCTGGCCCACGCCGACGCGGCCTACGGCACCCTGCCGGGCGGTTTCGCCGTGCACGCCCCTCGCCTGGCCTGGTTGCAGGCTCCCATGGCGGCCCCGCCGGTGGGCTACTTCAGCGACGAGCTAGCCGCTCATCCGGTGGTGGTGACCAACATGCGGGGGGTCTACAACGATCACATCGCCACCCACGTGCTGGCCTTCTTACTGGCCTTCGCCCGCGGCCTCCCCCAGCACTTGGCCGACCAGCGTCAGCACCGATACCGCCCGGCCACTGTGGTCAAAGCCCATTTGGCCGACAGCCGGGTGCTGCTGGTGGGGGCGGGCGGGGTGGGCCGGCAGGTGGCTCGGTACCTCGCTCCCTTCGGCCCGAAGGTAGTGGCGGTCGACGCCAAGCCCGACCGGCTCAGCGAAGGACTGGCCGAGCTGCACCCGCCCGAAGCCCTCGACGAGCAGCTTCCCCTGGCCGATTTCGTGGTCATGACCGTGCCCCACACCCCCGCCACGGAGGGGCTCATGGACCGGGCCCGGCTGGCCAGGATGAAACCCACCGCAGTGCTCATCAACATTGGGCGGGGGATGACCGTGCGGCTCGATGATCTGGTGGCTGCCCTTGATGCAGGCGAGTTGGCCGGGGCTGGGCTCGACGTGTTGGAGCAGGAACCGCTCCCGGCGGGCCATCCCCTGTGGGACATGGCCAATGTGATGATCACGCCCCACGTGGCCATCCAGGGTCCCTATCTCAACGAGCGGCGCTACGAGGTGCTGGCCGAGAACTGCGGCGTTTCTTGGCTGGTGAGCACCTCTTTCAGGTGGTCGACAAACGACTGTGGTTCTGAGCTTGGTCGCTCCCTGAAGCGGGCTGAAGGCGGCCAGCAACGGCGCTTGTCCCGCCCGGAAAGGCCCAGCGGGCGAGAGGCAGTAACATCGCCGCTGGATGCGGTGGCTCCTGCCGCCGCCCCGTCGTCGGTCGCGTTGGCGGCCGTCGCGAGGTAAGGAACCGTAAAGGAACCAATGGCTGCTCCCAGGCGTACCCGTGCAAAGGCGAAAGCGGTAGATCCCGAGGCCTTGGCGCGGCGTACCCCCAGCGAGGTCTTGGCCGACGAGATCGTGGCCGACTACGCCGATCTAAAGCCCTCGGTGCTCCGCATCATGGCTACCGAAGGCTTGGTCGAAGAGGGCAAGTTTCATGCCATCACCCGCTTCCGGGAGTCCATCACCTCACCGGGGGATCCCATGCGCCATCCAGTCAAAGCCGCGGAAGCCGGTCTTGCCTATCAGGCCAGCCTCACCGGCTGAGGGATCGAAACTCCGTCGATCTGGTTGACCAGATCCTGTCATTGACAGACACAGCACGTGGGGGTGGCGCCAGAACCGGCGGCCACCCCCACGTTGTTTCAGGATCGACTGTTGGAGCCGGCCCTTCTCCTAGTCGTCCTCGTCCTCGTTCTCGTCGTCCTCGTCGCCGTCTTCGAGGCCGAGGGCCACGAAGATCTTCCGACGTTGGGTTTCGTATTCCTGTTCCGTCAGCGCCCCAGCCGAACGCTGCTCGCTGATGAGTCGGAAACGTTCCATCAAGGTCACCTCGTCGGGGGCCTCGCTGCCGTCGTCGTCCTTGCGCAGCTCACGCCGGTCGCGCTTTTCTACCTTGCGCTCCTGACGGACCTTCTGCAAGCGCCGTTTCTCGAAACTCTCTCGTCCCTTGGCCATCCGTTGCTTCTCCCTGTCGGAACGGTGGCGCTGAGCCCGCCGGCGGCTTTGGCTGCCGCAGGACCGAGCGCGCCGGTTCCAGTGCTGTATCTGTTCGATCCGTCAGTGGCCGTGGTCCACGCCAGCGTCGAGCCCCAGTTGGGCTCGCACGGGCGGTCAGACCGGATATCCACTCTATCTGGGGTTACGCCGGCGGCGGGCCGGACCGGCTGTGCGGGGCCAACCCCGATTGGTGGCAGGGACCCCCGAACCGCCCCCTGGCCCACGGCCGTTGGACGGTGCGGCGTTAGCCGAAGCCAATACCAGTGGGCTGGCCAGCAGTTCCGCCTCCTCGCCCCGAAGGCGCTCCAGCAGAGGATGGCTGGGGGTGACACTGGTCAGGGTCGGCTTGATGCGGGCCATCCTGGTGAGTTTGTCCACGTCGCTGCGTTGGTCAGGAGTGGCCAAGGTCACTACCACGCCATCGCTGCCTGCTCGCGCGGTACGTCCTGAGCGGTGCACGAAGGCCTTGGCCTCCGCCGGCGGGTCGACGTGTACGACCAGAGAGATGCCGTCGACGTGGATGCCTCTGGCCGCGATGTCGGTGGCTACCAACACCCGAGCCCGGCCGTCGCGGAAGGCGGCCAGGTTTCGCTCCCTGGCGGTTTGGGCCAGATCGCCATGAAGATCCACGGCCGCGATGCCCTGGCCGGCCAGGCGTTTGGCCAGCTTGCGGGCGTTGTGCTTGGTGCGGGTGAACAACAGGACGGGACCGAGTCCGCCGGCCAGGGTGGCCACCACCGCGTTTTTGTCCTCCGTAGCCACGGCGAGCACGTGGTGTTCAATGTGTACCGGGGTCACCGCTACGGGATCGACGCTGCAGCGGATGGGGTCGTGCAGGTACCGCTGGACCACTGCGTCGACTTGGGCGTCGAGGGTGGCGGAGAACAACAGCCGCTGGCCGTTGGTGGGGGTGCGGTCCAACAAGCGGCGAACGGTGGGCAGGAAACCGAGGTCGGCCAGGTGGTCGGCCTCGTCGAGGACGGTGATCTCGATGGCGTCGAGGGGGCAGCGGCCCTGGTTGACCAGGTCATCGAGCCGGCCTGGACAGGCGATGATGACATCGACGCCTTCGGCCAGGGCTCGTTCCTGGCGGCCCTGGGGAACGCCACCGAAGATGGTGGTCACCCTCAGCCCTACCGCCCGCGCCAGCGGCTCGAAGGTGGCGGCCACCTGGGTGGCCAGTTCGCGGGTGGGTACCAGCACCAGGGCGCGAGGCCGACGGTTGCGCCGACCTACGGCCGGCGGGGCGGCGGCGGCGGCCAGGCGGGCCACCACCGGCACCGCGAAGGCGGCGGTTTTGCCAGAGCCGGTTCGGCCTCGGGCGAGCAGGTCACGCCCGGCCAGGGCGGAGGGCAACGAGGCGGCCTGGATTGGGAAGGGCCGGCTGATGCCCAGCCCGGCCAGCGCATCTACCAGGGCGGGGGCGACGCCGAGCTCACCGAAGGTGGCCACCTCGGGCGCAGCTTGGATCTCATCGGAGGGCTGGTCCATGGACTCAGCGTTGGGAGAACTGGCGGACTCGAACGGGGGACGGGGCCCAGAGCGGGGGGCGTTGCGAACGCCGTCACCGGTACGAGGATGACTTCGGCGCGGCGGGCGCGACGGACGCGACGAGCGCGATGCAGTAGGGGGCATGAATTCCTTCTCAGTTCATTCAGGGGGCCGTCGACGGCAAAGACGGCTGCCCGCTGAACGGAGCGGAAACCTTGCGCAGACTGCGCACTCGCAAACGACCGCGGTGAGGCGGATGCCACAGCGCTCCGTCCATGGTAGCCGCCCTAGGGGTGCGAACCGGCGCACACCCGGTCCCGATCGGTCCGATCGGTCCGACCGTGGCCCTTGTCGCACCAATCGGAACCCTCGAGCTGGTGGCAAGCTTCGTGGGCTGGACCGCTGAGGGCCACGCCGAGGTCAAGACGAACGAGGTGCCCGCCCACCTTGATTAGACCTACTTCTGTTGGATGGGAGCAACCGACGATGTCGGGCCCTTCATTACCGCGTGCAGTCCCCCCGTGGTGTTCGTGGGGTTCGCTCAGGCGTCGGGTTTCGGCCAGAGCGGGTTGTCGGCGGCCTGTTCTGTCTCGAACCGGGCCGGGTCGAGGACAGACGGCCGCCGAATACTGCGGCCGCGTCCTGGGTAAGTGCACACAGGCTTGCCGCTGCGTCGAACTCGTGGATCTGGCCGGCGAAAAAATGTAGCTCGCTGGTCGCTCCGCAGGCCTGCAAGGCGTCGTGGAACTGTTGGGAAGCGCCCGGCGGTACCATCTCATCGCGCAGGCCGTGCAGCAGCAAGGTGGGTGGGAACTGTGGTTGCGCGTAGGTGAGTGGACTGACCGCCCTGATGTCCTCCGCCGGCGCCGACCACCACGGTTTCGGACGCTTCAACGGTACTGGTCATGAGGTCGGTCGCTCTCGCTGGGGGTCGTGACGGGTCACCGTAGCGTCAACCTCGGTGGCCTCGGCTGGGGCCGGCACCGTACTGGTTGGTATGGCTAGGTCGAGCAGCGCATTCACCATGGATCAGACCAGAATGCCCAAGCGGAATTCAATGGCCTGAGCAGGATCGGCACGGTGGTGCGGGCCGCCTGCACGTTGGACAGGTCGGTGAGCTGGCCGGTGTCGGTAAGTCGGCCCGACGCCGCGGTATGGCTGGCGCGGCCAGCCCCAGGGCAACCCCCACGATGGTGGCGTGCGTGCCTACTTCGTAGGCGGCGAACCAGCACACCGCACCCAGTAGGAACACGCTGACGTCAACGCGGCGCACAACATTCGAGCGGCCGGGCTGGCCGTGCGTGCGCGGAGAGGCGCCGACATTGGTCGGGCCACCGAACCGCGAACCCCGAACCGGTCGCGCCATGTCGCGTAGTCGCTCAGGAATCCCCCTCCGTCAGGCCGGGGAGGATGTCAACGGGTGGACGACGCCGCGGAGCTCACCGGGTCGGACCGTTAGGCTTACTTGATGGTTGGAGCATCAGCGGGAGCAGTAGCGGACAGCCGGGTCGGCCTATCGGTCGACGCAACGATCCAGGACGGGCGCGGTGAAGCGGCGAACCGGGTGGCCATTGCCTTTCAACGGGTGTCCAAGCTGGTCGACGCCTTCGGCTGGCGGCGAGCCGTGCGGCTCTACGTCGATGAGCGGGTGCGGGGCCGGGTCCAGCGGGTTCAGGCTCGGGGGGCGCCGCCGTTGTGGGTTCGTACTGGGCGGGGGCAAAGCGATGTCGACACCCTGCTGCACATCTGGCGTGAGTGCTGCTACCAGGTGCAGGCCACCACTGACCCAGAGTGGATCATCGACGCCGGTGCCAATGCCGGTTACGCCACCCGTTGGTTCGCGGAGACCTTCCCGACCGCCAAGGTCATCGCCATCGAACCCGATCCCGACAATGTGGAGCTCTTGCGCCGCAACACCGAGGGCCTTGCCAACGTGATCATCGTGCCAGGCGCGCTCGCCGCCACCGCCGGCACCGCCACGTTGGTGGACGTGGGGGAGGGCCCGTGGTCCATGCGGGTGGGAGAGGCCGGAGCCGGGGCCGGCGAAGTGGTGGGAAGCGTCCCTTGCGTTACCGTCGAGTCGTTGCTCATGGAACACGGCATCGAGCGGATCGGCTACTTCAAGGTCGACATCGAGGGCGGCGAGATTGAACTTTTCGAAGGCGCTTCGGCCTGGATTGATAAGGTCGATCTGGTCGCGGTGGAACTACATGATCGGTTTCGCCCCGGCTGCATGCGCGCCTTCATCGAAGCTACAGTGGGCTTCGACCAGGAATACTCCAGAGGTGAGAACAGCTTCGCCTTCAGATCGGCCGGCGCGTTGCAGGTCGGCTAGGCGCCAGAGCCGGGCGGGTCCGCCGCCGCGCTCAGTGCCAACGCGTGCAGCAGCTCCCCCGTTGGGGACCACTGGGCCACCGATCCGTTCCAGCCGGCGGTGAGGGCGCCTCCCCAGCCGAGGCCGACCGCCGGGACCCCCGGCTTGCCGTGGTGGACCAAACGGCGCCAGCGCCACCCATCGGGGCTGCGTTGCCACAGCAGAGCGTTGCCGTCGTAGGCGCCGGTGAGCAGCCGAGCGCCGTCGGGGGAGGTGGCCACGGCCTTGATGGACTTGGTGTGGGCCTGCGGTAGGGACTCCATGAGGGCCCCGGTGGTGGCGTCCCAGCGGCGCACGAGCAGGTCGCGGGAGGCGGACACGATCACCCCGGTGGCATCGGCGGTCACCGCGTTGACCAGGACCATGTCCGGCGCAGCGGCCCGCCAGGCCAGCTCGGCGCGGCCCGGGCTCGATCCGGGGGCCCCAGGTAGCCAAGCGGACAACGTCGCATCGGATGATCCCGCCACCAGCAGGGCGGTGGGCAAGGACCAGGCCAAGGACTTGACCGGTGCGTGATGGGCGGCCCAGCTGGTGAGCTGCTGGCCGTGGGCGTCCCATTGGCGGATGACCCCGTCGTAGCCGGCGCTGAACAGGCTGTGCCCGTCTGGGTGCCACACGAGGGTGTTGATGGGCCCACCGTGGGCCACGTCGGCGACCACCGAGTGGGTGCCGTCGAGGGCGCTGAGGCGCAGCACGCTCCGATAGTCGGCGCTGGCCACCGTCCTACCGTCGGGGGAGAACGCCACCGCGTTGACGATGGAAAGGTGGCGGGTAACCAAGACCGGGAACCCGACCAGGGCCAAGCTGGGGGCGGCGCTGGGTCCCGGTGTGGTCGGTCCGGGATGCAGGGCCAACACGGCACCGTCGTCGCGTCCGATGACCAGCGTGTCGCCCAACACGGCCAGGGCGTTGATCCCGTACGTGTCTCCGGGTCCCGCGGCGGTCGGGCTGTTGTTGCGGGGGCTGTTGTTGCGGGGGCGGGGCGGATGGATCACCGGCGCCGTGCCGAAGCTGCCCACCACCACGCGGTCGCCGGCGTAGACGGCTGTTCGTTCCCATTGGCGTGGGTGGCGATGCTCGGCCCGCACCCGCCAGGTGGCGGTGTCGTAGTCACGAAGGGTGGCGTCGTAGGCGCCGACCAGCAGCCCCGTGCCGTCTGCGGAGAACCGTACGAACCGCACGGCGGCGGTGGCGTCCTCCAGCAGCCTGACCACGGTGCCAAGGTCGGGATCCCACAGACGGCAGATGCCGTCGTCGCAGCCGGTGGCGATGAGGGCGCCGTCGGGTGACCAGTCAATGGCCTCGGGATCGCCAGGATGATGCAGCACCTGGGTGACGGCCAACGTCCTGAGGTCCCAGACCCTGGCGGTGCCGTCCTCGGCGGCGGTGGCCAGGCGGCGGCCGTCGGGATCGAGGGCGGCGCCGAACACGCCGCGGTCATGGCCGCTCAACCACTGGGCCTCCCAGGTACCGTCCTTGCCTGTCCAGATCCGCACGGCCGGATCGAGGTGGTCCATCACGCAGACCAGCCCGTTGCCTTCGGCCAGCCAGCGCACGCTGTTGACGTCGTCGCCGTGGGGACCAAGAGTCAGCAGGAAGCTGCCGTCGAGGACGTCGAGCACCACCGCGTAACGGTCCGCCACGGCCACCGCCACCCGGTTCCGGTCGGGGGAGAGGCGCACATCGTTGACCAGATCGTCGAGCTGGACCTGCCATTGGACCTCGCCCCCCTGCCAGGCCACCACCCGCCCGTCGTACCCACCGGTGATGAGGCGATCGGTGACGGGGTCGTGGTCGACGCAAGTGATAGGAGCGGTGTGGGCCATGACGGGTCCTAAGCCTGGGGGTGAGAGCTGGTTGGGCCGGCAAGACGGTGGTGGAGGTCGAGCTCGTCCAGGATCACGGCGAGGAAGGCGTCGACAAAGCGCGGGAGTCGTCCGTAGAGGAAACCGTTGCGGGATTCGCTGAACGTTGGCGCCGGCCACCGGGCCATCCACGCCCTCATGGCGGCCACCGTGGCGCCCGATAGCCCCACATCGCTTTCGAGGAGCCCGGGTAGGGCGAGGATGGGTTTGGCGTAGAAGTGCAAGACTGCCCGCCGGGCCGCCCCGGGCCAGAAGCGGGCCAGCTGCTCGGCGTCGAGGTCCTGGGCCGGACCCGAAGCCTGGACCCGCCGAAAGGCCCCTTCGTAGGCGGTGCCGCCCAGGTATGCGGCCAGATCCGCCAGTAGGCGCCGCCCTCGGTCCGCCACCGTGATAGTGGTGGGGGCGATGGTGTAGCCGGCCAGACGCAGCCGCAGGCCCAGGTCCCAGTCTTCCCCGGCCAGCACCACGGGACCATCGGGGCCGACCCCGGTGGGCTGGCGATACGGTCCGCAGGCGTGGTAGGCGCCAAGGCGTACGGCGTGGTTGACCCCGTTGAGGTTGGTGACCCCTACCCTGTCTTCGCTGCGCTGGGCCACCGCCCCGAACCGGGCGCTGAGCTGGCCGGCTCGGGGAAAAGGGGCAAGCAGGTGGGACTGGTCCTCCTCACCGTTGAGGGCGCCGATGGACTGCTCGGGGTCCGCCGCGGCCAGGGCCTGGGCCCATGATGAGACCCAGTCCGAGCTGAGCAGCACGTCGGCATCGATGCCGATCAGCCAGGAAGGCGGACCGGCCGCATCCTGACCATACCGTTGGGTATGGAGGTCTCCCCGGTCGGAGGCGAACGCTTCGGCTACGGCTACGCCGGCGCTGCGGGCTGCTCCGGGGCTACCGAAACGGCCGTAGTGCACCCGCAACAATTGGGGGTGGTCGGCGGCGGCTTGGGCCAGCAGGGTGGCGGTGGCGTCGGTGGAGGAGTCTTCCACCAGGACCGCCCACCAGCCGGCCTGGCCCTCGAGCTGGGTCACCAGGGCCGTAAGAAGATCGGGCAGGTAGGCCGCTTCGTTGTGACAGGGAACGATGACGACCGCAGCCGGGACGCGATTCCCCATCAGGGCTGGTGGCCGCCGTCTCCGGCGGGGCGCCGGTCACCGCCGGCAGGCGCAATCATGCCGGATCGGGGGCGAGGCGGGAATCGTCGTGGTCGACCCAGAACTCACCGTTCACCCTGGAGATGATCTCGATGGCCACGTTGGCGCCGCTGCCCGCGCAGACCACGGCCTGGGAGGGCCACCCGGCGAGCACGCCCGCGGCGTAGACACCCGGTACCGAGGTGGCACCCCAGTGGTCGGTGACCACGTTGAGCTTGACGAATGGTTGGCGGGCGTCGGTTGTCTCCAAGGCCAACGAGGCCAGGCGTAACGTGCCCTGACCGGTGGCCAGGACCACGAAATCGACGGCCAGATCGCCCTCGGCCGTCTGCACCGTGAACCCCGGCCCACTGTTGGGGCCAGCGCTGCGGTCAGTGGTGGTGGCTGCCGGGCCGACCACGACGTCGTCCACCTTGATGGGGCGACCGTGGACCCCGAGGGCGGCGGTTTTGGTGCGCAGATCGGCCAGCAGTTGGCGGCCTTCGAGCTCCTCCTGGCCGGGCAGGTTGCACAGCCGGGCCCGTTTGAGGATGGAACGATCCTGATCGAACAGGTGGACGTCCATGCCGCCCCGGGCCAGGAAGAGCGCAGCCGTGAGGCCGGCGGCGCCGCCACCGACCACCGCAACCGTAGTGGGGCCGGACGTGGTCATGGGCAAGGTTCCTTTCGCAGCACGACGTGCCTCGGCAAGCGTATTTCGCCAGGTCGGCGCCAGCGAATTACGCGACGGATTCGGCCAGGCGGAACCCCACCGCGTAATGATCGGAGGGGTACCAGCCGTGGCGTCGCCCGCAGCGAGCCAAGTCGCCGTGGCGGGCGTAGCTGCCGCCTCTGGCCACTCGATAGGTGCTGGCGTGCACGGTGTCGAGGTCGTCGCGTATCAACGATCCACCGGGGTAGGGCCGGTAGAGATCGGCCACGTACTCCTCGACGTTGCCGGCGACGTCTTCCAGCCCGAAGGGCGACTGTCCTTCTCGGTACATACCGACCGGTGTGGTGCTGAGGGGTCCGGCCTCTGCGGTGTTGCAGCGCAGGGGATCCCACTGGTCACCCCAGGGAAACTCGCGGCCGTCGCCCCCGCTGGCCGCGTATTCCCATTCCGCTTCGGTAGGCAGGCGAAAGGCGCGCCCGGTCTGGCCAGCCAGCCAGGCGGCGTACCCGTCCGCTCCCTCGGGGGGCAGCGAGTAAACGGGATGGTTGGCCAGGGCCCACGGGTAGCACCCGTGGGCCCAACCGCTGGGACGGGGGGCGTCGGACTCGGCCAGCGCGTAGAACAGGTACTCGTAGTTGGTGACAGGGAAGCGACCGATGCGAAAGGCCCCTACCGCCACGAGGTGAGCCGGTGCCTCCTTGGCGATCCAGGTCGCTTCGACCCCGACATGGGCCCAGCGGGCGGCGACCTCGTCTACCTCGACGGCGGCCAGGCCGATGGTGACGGTGGCGGAGGGGATATCGATCATGGTCGGCTCTCGCGGATCGAGACGGGGGTCCCCGATGAGGCCCAGTAACGTGGCGGTGGCGGCCCGTTCGGGGAAGGACAGACCCTCCCGCTCCAGGCGCTCGACCAGGGCGGCTGCCGACCAACCGGCCAGTTCGGCCAGGGCCGGGCCGTAGCCAGCCCAATTTCGGGCCGACCGAGCCAGGTCGGCCTCGGGCTCGGGCTGGGTCGGTTCAGGGATGTCGGAGGGTTCAGGGATGTCGGAGGGTTCTGGCATGTGCTAGCCCGTGTCTCATGTCGCTCGACCTGGAGGCCATCGAGGACCTTCCTCCGGAACTTACCGGGGCGCTTACCTTTCACCTGCCGTTGGAGGTAGCCGCGCTGGAGTTGGCCGGCGCCTCGGCTGAGGTGATCGCCGCCAGGGTTGCCCAACGCCTGGCCGACGCCTACGCCGAGGGGCTCGTGGATCCGCCCCTGTACCGCTGGGCCGTGGAGCACTACCGACCGGCGGCCGACCAGCTGTTGAGTCCCGACCGGCATGAACGGGAACGGGGGTTCTTCGCCATTGATGCCCTCGGACCCGGGTTGGCTGGGGCCGGCTTCCACGGTCTTATCCGCCTCGGCTACGGCCTGTGGCGCCGCCGTCCGGGGGAGGTGGCCAGGGGTCTGGCTTACCTACGCACGCGCCGCCAGGTACTGGCCGGCGGGCTCGGGAGCGGGATCCCGGGGACGCCGGAGGTGCCCGGGCTCTCCGGGATGTCGGGGGTAGCAGGGATGCCGGGGGTGCCCGAACGAGCGGGGGTGACGGTGTTCGACCTGATGAACCTGGGCGCGGGAGTGGAGAACCCCGCCGCCTTTCTGCCCGGGGCCGGCCCCGTTACCGTGCAGCGGCTGGCCAGCACTGCGCTGGGCTTGGTGCGGCGCAATCCGTCCTCTTTCGTGGCCGTGCACACAGTGACGGCGTTGCATGCCCTGGTCGAGCTGGCCTGCCATCGGAGCCCGCCCGGTGAGCCAGGGGCGCTCGAGGTCACCCAGCCCATTGAGGGCCTGGCCTTGCCCGCATGGTGGTGGGCTTATGCGGTGGCGGTCGGGGTGGCGGTGCTGCTGATGGATCCACTCCCGCCCGAGGCGGTGGCGG
>JANPEN010000044.1:0-1970 GCA_031422955.1 Acidimicrobiia bacterium | reverse complement strand
CCGGCAGAAGATCTCCACCAGCTCGTCATTCCCATAGTCGGGAAAGTCGATGGTCTTGGGAAAGCGGGAGCGCAGACCCGGGTTGGCGTCGATGAACTCCGCCATCTCACTGGGGTACCCGGCCGCCACCACCACGATGCGGTTCCGTCGATCCTCGATGAGCTTGACGATGGTGTCGATGGCCTCTCGACCGAAATCTCGCTCTCCGCCGCGGGCCAGAGTGTAGGCCTCGTCGATGAGCAGCACCCCCTCATCGGCGGAGTCGAACACGGCGGTGACCTTGAGGGCGGTCTGGCCGACATAGCCCGCCACCAGGGCGGCCCGGTCGGTTTCGATCAGATGGCCCCGGGCCACTACCCCCAAGGTGCGATAGATCTCCGCCAGTAGCCGGGCCACGGTGGTCTTGCCGGTGCCGGGGTTGCCGGTGAAAACCAGATGGTGGCTGGCCTCCAGCACCGGCAGGTCGCGGTCGCGGCGAAGCTTTTGCACAGCCAGCAGGTTGGCCACCAACTTGACCTCAGCCTTTACCCCAGCCAGCCCGATGAGACCGTCCAGTTCGCCGAGTAACTCCGCCAGCGGCCGGGCCGGCGGGAGCTCGACGGCGGGGGCCGGGCCGATCCCCGCCGGCGGGCCATCGGTGCTGCCACCAGCCCCCGAGACGCCGGCGGAGATGATCCCACCCACGGCGCCCGCTCGGGCCGGGCTGGGTGGCAGGGCGGCCAGCAGCATGCCCCGGAAGCGTTCGACTGCCTCGATCTCCAGGGTGGAGGTGACGAAATCAACCGCGGCGGTGGCCAAACCCAGACGGAAGGCCCGATGTAGGTAGGAACGAGCGTGGGTGCTTCCCCTGACCACGTCGTAGGCGATCAGCGTCTGGAAAAGCTCCGAGGGTGTCTCCAGCCAGGTGGCCCGACCGGTGACCAGACCGGCCTGACGCACGGTGTCCGGAGTGGCCTCGGCCAACTGGCTGTCCAGCCGGGCGGCGAAGGCACTGATGAGGGCCCACAGCTCGTCGTTGGCTTGGCGGCCGTCAGCGTCGAGCACGGCGCACACCAGCGAAAACGCCTCCAGGGTGGCGTCCCGGAGCGCCAGCTCGCCGGTGCCGGTGCCGGCACCGGTACCTGGACCGCGGCCGGAACCCGGGTGGGCCATCGCGGCGGCATCGGCTAGGGCGGCACCGACCTCGGTGACGAAATCGTTGAGGGCATCTTCGAGCGGCGTGGCCACGCCGTCACGGTAGCGGCGCACCCCGGTGCCCGAGCAGGCCCGGTCTCCAGGCCCGCTTGCTGGTCCGGTGGCTCGGCGGCTTACAAGTTGACCCCTGGGTCAGAACCGATTGCGACGAAAAGCGGCCCGGACCTATGCTCCAGGTCATGGATCCTCGTTTCGAATCGGTGCCGGCCGTCCGCGACGCTCTGAGCAAGGTGGACTACCTGGCCGACGAAGGCATCGCCGGGGTGGTGTACCTCGCGGAACGCCTGGGCAAGCCAGTGCTGGTGGAAGGGCCTGCCGGAACCGGTAAGACCCAGCTCGCCAAGTCGGTGGCAGAAGCCCTCGGTGCCCGCCTTATCCGCCTCCAGTGCTATGAGGGCCTCGACGAAGCCAAGGCGCTTTACGAGTGGAACTACAAGAAGCAGCTGCTTCGTATCCAGGCTGAGCGCAACACTTCCGAGGCCGGCCAGAGCTGGGATGCCATGTCCGACGACATCTTCTCCAGCGAGTTCCTGTTGAGCCGGCCTCTGCTGGAGGCCATCCGGGCCACCGACCCCGTTGTGTTACTCATCGACGAGGTGGACCGCCTCGAGATCGAAACCGAGGCCCTGCTGTTGGAGATCCTCTCCGACTACCAGGTCTCCATTCCCGAGCTGGGCACCATTACCGCCACCCAGATCCCCCTCGTCTTTCTGACCTCCAACAACACCAGGGAACTGTCCGAGGCACTCAAGCGGCGTTGCCTGTTCCTGCACATC
>JANPEN010000043.1:0-3805 GCA_031422955.1 Acidimicrobiia bacterium | reverse complement strand
CCCGCCCAGCAACGTCGCCACCAGGCCGATCAGGACGACCAGGGCCACCCAGTAGGCCAGCGGGGAGCGCTGGCGGAACGTTGGGCCGTAGTCGCGGCTTTCGCCAGCGCCCCTGCGGGGGGTGGCCCGCCCGTTGTTGTCGTTGCGTCCAAATCGGCGTTCAGCCACACCCGCAGGCTAGGCCGATGGGTTTGTTCAAGCAGCGAGGAGCTGAGCCAGCAGCTCGAGTTGGGCGGGGGTGAGGGCACCAGCCAGGGTGGAGTAGCTGGGCCCGCCCACTTGCCACACCGCGAACGCCTCGGCCCAGTCACCGGCGCCCACCCCGTAGTCACTGTCCCCGCTCGTTCCCCACCACGAAGCCTCGGGCACGCCGCGGGCCTGCAACCACTGGTCGCGCTGATTGACGTCGAGCAGGGTGACATCGAGGGCGTGGCCGAGTTCGTGGGCCAAGGTGAAGGCCAGCTCATCGAGCGATTGACCCTCGCCGATGTAGATCTCGATGCGCTTGGTCCGCGCCCAGGTGGCCCCCAGATATCCAGCCCGGGCGGGCAGGAACTCGATGGTCCAGCCCTCCAGCCGGTCCAACCAAGGGTCCCGCAGCAGGGCCAGGGCGGCACCACGCTGCTCGGCCCCCGGCCCCGCCGCCGCAGGGGCAACGGCCGCGGGGGCCAGGGCCAGAGCATCGATGGGGGAACTCCTGGCAACGTCACCCGGGGTGGACGGCGTGTTGTGGGCCGAAGCGGTTGCGTCCTCGCCCTGGACAGGCACCCGGCCGCCCACGAGGAACACCAGCACCGCCGCCAGCACCCCGAAGCGACGCCGGTATCCCACAGATTGATGAAATAACGCTCCCCCGCGTTGTTGTCAGGGTGCGCTTCGACCCAACCAAATAGGCCGAGCCGCCGGGGCGATCAGGCGTTGAACTCCTCGACCAGGGCGGCATAACCGTCCATGGTGCTGAGGGCGGCGGCCCGATCCAACGCTGGCAGACCGAAGGCCACGTAGCTGCAACCGCTGGCACGCAGGTCGTTGAGGTAGCCGGCGTCTGGTTTGGCCCCGAAGACACCCAGGCTGAGGGTGGAGGGATCGCGCCCGGCGTCCGCCGCCGCCTTCTTGAGCTCGTCCCACTTATCGGCGATGGGCCAGCGACCTTCGATCGGCATCCACACATCCCCGTATTCGATGATGTGCCGGAAATGCAGCTCGGTGGGTGAGGCACCGACCACGATGGGTGGATGCGGCTGTTGGATGGGTTTGGGCCAGGACCAGGAGCTTTCGAAGTTCACGAACTCGCCGCTGAAGCTGGCCTCGTCCTTGGTCCACAGTTCCTTGCAGGCCAGAATTTTCTCTCGCACGATCTTGCGACGCCGCTTGAGATCCGCGGTGGCGATGCCGTGGTTCTCCATCTCCTCGTGGTTCCAGCCGTAGCCAATCCCGAACAGGAACCGACCGTTGGACAGGTTGTCCAAGGTGGCCACCTCTTTGGCCAGCCACAACGGATCGCGCTGGGCAACCAGGGTGATGCCGGTGCCCAACTTGAGGGTGGTGGTGACCGCGGCGGCCGCGGTAAGGGCGAGGAACTGGTCGTGGGTGCGCCAGTACTCCTCCGGCAGGGGAGGTGCCCCTTCCCGGCCGCCCCAGGGGGTGCGGCGGCTGGTGGGGATGTGGGAGTGCTCCGGGAACCACAGCGAGTCGAAGCCACGAGCTTCGGCTTCTTTGGCTAGTTCCATGGGCTGGATGCCCTTGTCGGTCGGAAACATCATGAGGCCGATGCGCATGGAACGGACTGTAGTTGTTGCCTAAGACAGTCTGGGCTGGGCCCGGCCGCTCAGCCTGGAAGCTCAGCCCAGCAGGTCCTCGACGATGCCGAGCCAGTAGTCCGTGCATAGCCCGAGCGACTCCACGTCGATGCGTTCGTTGTGGCCGTGGAAGCGGCTGGCGAACTGCTCGAAGCTGACCGAGGGAGCGAACAACCCGGTGCCGTAGGCGACGGTTCCCTTGCCCCGGAAGAAGCGGCTGTCGGTGGCCCCCACGATGAGCTCGGGCAGCAGCTCGGCGTTGGGATAGGCCACCTGGGTGCGCCGGGTGAGGATGTCCCAGATGGGGGTGCGGGTCGAGCTGGCCGATGCTTCATCGTTGAAGATGCGGCTGATCTCGACCTGTTCGGCCAACTCGCCCAGGGCCTCACGCAGGTAGCCGTCGACGTCGTCACCGGTGATGCCTGGCAGGGTGCGGATGTCCACGTCGATCTCCACGGTGTCGGGGATCACGTTGGTTTTCACCCCGCCGTGCACGATGTTGGGCGAGATGGTGGTGTGGGTGCAGGCGTGGAAGAGCTTGGCCGTGCTGGGTGGCAGCTGCGCCAGGGTTGCTTCCAGGCGGGAGGGGTCGAGTAGGGCGGCCTTGAGCTCCTCCGGCATGCGGCTGGCCCCCACCCGGGCCGCCCACATCTCATCGAGGCGGGCGGCCGGGTGGTACTTGGCCAGCCGGCTGATCACCTCGGCCGCTTTCACTACCGCGTTGTCGGTGCCGTAGGGCATGGACCCGTGGCCGGGGGTGCCCTTGACCCGCAGCCGCCGCCAGGCGATGCCCTTCTCCCCCACCGAGATGCCGACCTTGGTGCCGCCCCCGTGGGGCCAGCCGCCCATCTCCGTCAGCACGTAGTCGCAGCGTCCGTTGCGTCCGACCAGGGCGTCCCAGTGATTGTCGACCATCCAGCGGGCCCCCCAGACACCGCCCGCCTCCTCGTCGGCGACGCCGAAGTACAACAACGTGCCCTTGGGCTTGAAATTGGTGCGAACCAAATGCCGGAAGGCAACCGCCATGGAGGCGGTCAGGTTGAGCATGTCAATGGCACCGCGCCCCCACACCTCCTGCAGTGGCTGGCCATCGGCCCCCTCCGCGGCGATGACCTGCCCGCCAAAGGGATCTTCGGACCAGCCATCCGGCGAGATGGGCACCACGTCGGTGTGACCCATGAGGCACAGGGTGGGGGCGTCGGGGTCGCTGCCCTCGATGCGGGCCACCATGGAGTCGCGGCCGGGTCGGGGGGTGAACGCCTGAATGTCTACCCCGGGGCCTTCCAGGTAGGTGCGCAGCAGATCGCTGTTGCGGGTCTCGCCCCCCGAATCGGGGGTGCCGTCGTTGACGCAGGCGTTGCGGATCAGCGTCGAAAGCAGCTCGGTCGTTTCCTGGGTGTGCTCACCAGCCATGCGCCACCCTACCGGCCCGCTCAAAACCGGCGTGACCGAATCTGCTGTCGCCCCCGGTCTGCTACGCATTGCTCGGATGATGGAACCGCGCCGGCGAGACGAGGCCCGTGCCGATGCCGCCCAGGCTCGCCTCGAGCGCAACCAGGACGCGGCCGAGCGAGGGCGGGCTCTGTTGGCCACGTTCCAGATGCCGGAGCGGACTATTCCGCCGGAATCGGTGGTGGCCCACCTGGGCCCGACCAACAGCGGAAAATCCCACGACGCCATGCGTTTCTTGGCCGAGGTCGGCGCCGGTACCTACGCGGCGCCGCTGCGCTTGTTGGCCCACGAGGCTTTCGTTCGGCTCAGCGCGCTGCTCCCTGCCGGCCAGGTCGGCCTGCGCACCGGCGAGGAGCAGATCAACCCCAACGCTCCCATCATCTGTTGCACCACCGAGCTAGCCCCCTTGGCGGGCACGGTGTTGGTGCTCGACGAGGTCCACTGGGTGGAGGACCCCGACCGGGGCTGGGCTTGGGGCCGTTTGCTGGCCGCGGCGGACTATCGCCACCATCGCCTTGTCGGCGCCCTCAACGCCGAGCCGGTTTTGCGCGCCG
>JANPEN010000042.1:0-4206 GCA_031422955.1 Acidimicrobiia bacterium | reverse complement strand
CGTAGCGTCGAATCGACGTCGAATCGACGCTACGGTCGAAAGGAAGACCGCCCTAGCCAGGGGGTGGGGGGAACTCGAAGAGCGGCGGAGCTGGGCGGATTGCGCATCGCTGCCGCCCGGGGTCAGGCGTCGTGGGCGGCGCGAGCCACGAGCAGGCGACGGACTGATGCGGCGACCCCGGCGCCGTCGAGGCCCAGTTCGGCCAGGATGTCGTCGGGCTTGCCGTGGGCCAGGTAGCGGTCGGGGACGCCCAGGACCTCGACAGGGATGGGCCGCAGCCCGGCGGCGGTGTTGTGGGCGGCGACGGCATCGGCCATGGCCGTGCCCGCCCCACCTTGGCGGAGCCCATCTTCGATGGTGACCACCAGATCGTGCTCGGCGGCATCCGCGATCATGTCGGGGTCGAGGGGCTTGACCAGGCGAACGTCCCACACGGTGGGCACGACCCCTTCGGCTTGGAGGGCGGCGGCGGCGCTGAGGGCGGCGCCCACCATCTTGCCCACCGCCAGCAGACAGACGGTACGACCGACCTGCAACCGGCGGGCCCGAAGGCCGACCCCGACCTCGTCCTCGGCCACGTTGCGGGCCGCAGTCTTGGGGAAGCGGATGGCGCTGGGTCCGTCGCTGCGCTCGAGGGCGTCGTGCAACATGGCTTGCAGGTCCTGATAGGACGTGGGGGCGTACACGGTCATGTTGGGAACCTTGGTCAAAAGCACCAGGTCCAGGACGCCGTGGTGGGAGGGGCCGTCGTCCCCGGTGATGCCCGCACGGTCCAAGCAGAACAGCACCGGCTGGTTGTGCAGGCCCACATCGACGTTGACCTGGTCGAAGGCCCTGGTCAGGAAGGTCGAATAGAGCGCCACCACCGGGCGCAGGCCGCCCATGGCCATGCCGGTGGCTGCGGTAACCGCGTGCTGCTCGGCGATGCCGACGTCGAAACAACGATCAGGGAAGCGATCCGCGAAGGGCAGCAGGCCGGTCGAATCGGCCATCGCCGCGGTGATGGCCACCACCTCGGGACGGGCCTCGGCCTCCTTGATGAGGGCCTCGGAGAACGCTGCGGTGTACGAGCCGGACTTGAACTCGGACATGTCGTGCAGCTTCTTGATCGGATCGTTCTCGGCCGGGGCGTAACCCCGGCCCTTGTCGGTGAGCACATGCAGTACCACCGGTCCGTCGTTGTAGGCCTTGACCTGGCGCAGGGCGTGTTCGATCTCGGCGATGTCGTGACCGTCGACCGGCCCGGCGTAGCGAACGCCCAGCTCCTCGAAAAAGGTGCGGGGCTCCCACATCTCCCGAATGGCGGCCTTGGTGGCGTCCCAGCTGCGCTGCAGGAGCTCACCGCCGGCACCGAAGTTTCGCACCAGATGACGCACCCGGTTCTGCTGGCGCACCAGGTCAGCGGACAGGCGCAGCTTGATCAAACCCTCCGACAGCTTGGACACGGTGGGTGCATAGGAGCGGCCGTTGTCGTTCAACACGATGACCACTCGGCGCCCGGAATGGCCCAGGTTGTTGAGCCCCTCGAAGGCCATGCCCCCGGTCAGCGAACCGTCCCCCACCACTGCCACCACCCGGCGATCGCGCTCGCCCCGTACGTCGAAGGCGGTAGCGAGGCCATGGGCATAGGACAACACCGTGGAGGCGTGGCTGTTTTCCACCCAGTCGTGGTCGGACTCTTCCCGGCAGGGGTAACCCGACAGGCCCCCGGCTTGGCGCAGCCCGGCGAACCCCTCGGCCCGGCCGGTAACGATCTTGTGGACGTAGGCCTGGTGACCGGTGTCCCACAGGATGGGGTCGTGGGGAGAGTCGAAGACTCGGTGCAAGGCCAGGGTCAGCTCGACAACGCCCAGGTTGGAGCCCAGATGGCCGCCGTGGGTGTTGACCGCCTCCACGATGAAGGTCCGGATCTCCGCGGCTAGCTGCTGCAGCTCGCTGCGGTTGAGGCCACGCAGATCTGCAGGGCTGGACACGTTGTCGAGGAGCATGGAAGGGGCCTCTTGTCCTCTCGATGGCCAGGAACCAACAACGCTAGCCAGCGGGGCGGGCCTGCGCGCCGGCGCCGCTGATCAACCGACCAGGGCCTCGGCCCCTGGCTGGGGCTCCGCGGCGGTGGCCAGGGGGCGACGGCGAATGGCCTTGAGCAGCTCGAGACGGCCAGCAATGGCGTAACCGAGGAGGAACACGACGGCTCCGCCGACCGCGTCGAGCCAGTAGTGATTGGCGGTGACCACAATGGTGAACACGGTGGCGGGAACGTAGGTCAGATAGAGGCCCTTGGCCCACCGGCTGCGCAGTAGCGGGTAGACCGCTCCCACACACCACAGCGACCAACCGACGTGCAGGCTGGGCATGGCTGCGTATTGGTTGGACACGGACTGCATGGTGTCGGAGTTGAACGACCACAGGGCAGGGAAGTGGGCAAGGGTGTCCACGAACATGCCGCTATAGCGCAGGTCACCACCACCGAAGGGCCCGCCGCCGGAAAGCAGCCTGGGTGGCATGAGGGGGAACAGGCTGAAACCGACCAGGGCCAGGGCGGTGGTGGCGCCCAAGGTGTTGCGCCAGCGTGGGTAGCGGAGCGGGTAGCGCCGATACAGCCACACCATGACCCCGGCGGTGACCACGAAGTGCAGGCTGCCGTAGTAAAGGTTCCAGAAGCGGATGAAGGTCGCGCCCCAGTTCAAGAAGAACATCTGGATCTCGGCCTCGACGAAGGTGCCGATCAGCTCCTCAGCCCGGATGACTCTGGTGGCGTTGCGCAGCGCTGCTCCGGGTGAAACTGCGTTGGAGCCGAACAGGTTTCGAGCCATGGAATACAGCCCGTAAAAGGCGGCGATGGTGAGGACCTCGCGGTACCACCGCAGCCTCGGCGGGGGAGGGGACGCCGTTGAATTGTGCCGGGGCGCCGCCGTGTTCGAGGTGTCGGCTCCGCGGTCTTCGGTAGAGGCCATGGCCACCCTCCGGCGCCAAGTTTCAAGCTGGAACGTTAGGTTCCGGGTGCTCGTTCAGTTCGGGCTCGTTGAGTTCGGGCTCGGGGGATTTGGCTTTGCGAATCCCCAGGGCGAAGGCCGGTGCTCCGCTCAGGCTAGTCGCGACGGTTAACGCGTAGAGCAGTAAACCGAGGGCCACGGCGCGTTCCGTGGGTACCCCGAGCGGGTTGAGAAAAAGGGCAAGCGCCCACTCGCGCACCCCAAGTCCACCCACCGCGATGGGCAGCACTTGCAGAATGCCCACCGCCGGATAAAAGACCAACAGGGCAGTTGGCCCCACTTCGTCGATACCCAACACCCTGGCCGCCATGTAGGCGGCGGCGATCTGCATGAGGCTGTGCAGGGCCCCGGCCAGGAACACCTCCAGCCCCTCCCGGGGCTGACGGCGCAGGCTGGCGATGCCGAGGTGCATGGTGCCGACCGCTCGCCGCCAGCCTTGAGCGGCGGTTCCGAAGCGTTGGCCCAAGGCTCGGTGGCCGCCGGCGAACATCAACAAACCCAACAGGCCCCAGGTGACCAGGGCCACCAACAAGGCGAGGTGGGAGGCCCGTCCGACGTGGCGCAGGCCGGCATTGATGGCGAACCCGATCACCGTGAACAGCGGCAGCACTGCCCAGCCGGTGAGGCGTTCGAGCGCCACCGAGGCGGCCACCCCGGACCCGTCGCCCACTTCGCCGGCTAGCCGGCGAGCCCGCAGGACATCGCCCCCGCCCGAGCCGGGTAGCACCACGGACACGAACTGGCCGGCCAAGGTATGGCGCAGCACCCGCCCCCGTTCGGTGCGAATGCCCATCAGGTGCAGCATGTGGTGCCAGCGGGCGGCCCCGAAGGCGTAGCTGATCAGCAACAACAACACGCCCAGGCCGAGCAGGCCAATGTTGCCCAAGGACCACTGAGGGATAAGGGTGTCGGTGTCGATGGCCGGCAGTCGTACCCACAGCACCACCAACAGCCCGGCGCTGACCGCTAGGCGCAGGCCGAGGGATAGGGCCCTGCGCCGCGCCGAGGGTCGAACGGAGCGTCGAGCGACGCCGACGGCAATGGCCACGTCGGCGAGCCTAGTGCCGGGGCCCGGAACCGAGACCCGATGGCTCGGTCACTTTTAGTGGTGCCGCTACCGCAGTTTGTCGAGAAAACGGGCGCGATCGACCACAACTCGGCTGACTCGGCCCACCGCCACCAGCCCGCGGTCGTCGTTGACGGTGACCTTGAA
>JANPEN010000041.1:0-16598 GCA_031422955.1 Acidimicrobiia bacterium | reverse complement strand
GTGGCCGGTCACCCACTCTGCCCAATCGAGATCTTTTACGGTAGCGCTGTCCACGAAGTGCAATTGAGTGTCTCTCTGGGTGACACCTGGTCGTGACCGGCCCTGTTGCTTGTCTCTCATAGTAGTCGCCTAACTTTCGTGTCGACCGGCCGCGGCCGCAACCGGCCTTCGCCGCGTTCGTACGTCAGGAGGAACACGTCCCTGACCAGCCCAGATGCAATCGTATCGTGAGGATACGCCAGCGGCGCGAAGCGGGGACCGCGGCATTAGTCCCAGGACCTTGCCGGTCAGTTCTCTGGGCGGCACCTAGTTGGGCCGAAAAACACGATCTGACCTGGGCAAATGCCAAGGCCAGATCGTGGTCTTCTGGTGGAGCTGGAGGGAATCGAACCCTCGTCCGCTGAGCGGTCCTCGTTCGCGCTACGACCGTTCCCAAGATGTGGCTTGACGGTTGCCACCCTGCTGGGTCAAGTGGTCCTTACACCGAGGTGCTCGGACCGTCCGCCGGAACTTTCTCCGAGGTCAGAGGACTTTCCCTCAGTCAGCGGTCTCTCCACGCCGTCCCCCACCGCTTCTGTTGCCAGGCTGCGGTGAGCTGGCCCCGCGTACCGTCACCGGTCGCAATGATCCTCTACGTCACCTGAATCAGGCGGCGAGAGCGAGATCGCTAGTTTTGGCGTCTCTATGGGTGCCCTGTTTAACGAGTCTGAGCAACTCGGGTCGCACGTTCAATTCCCGATCCCAACGTCGAAACCGGTCAGCCCCGTTGGTGGGTTGCATGCTACCGCCTCCCCGTCCCGCGTGCGCGGGGCCTTTTCGACGCCTTTCAAGATCAGAACTCGCGTCCAGAACGGCCCTGTCTCCTATCAGTACGTGACGCGCTTCGCGTTATGGCGCAGGGCCGAGGCCAGCGCCTTGCGCTTCTCCATGTCGGCGTCCCGCTTGGCGATGAGCTGGCGCTTGTCGTAGTCCTTGCGACCGCGGCCGAGGCCTAGCGCGACCTTGGCCCTGCCCTCCTTGAAATAGAGCCGCAGCGGGACCATGGTGAGATGTTGCTGATCAGCTAGGGACTGCCAGCGCTCCCGTTCACGCTGATGAACGAGCAGCTTGCGATGCCGATCGGGGTCGTGGCCGCCGAAACCCTGACCGAAGCTGTAGGGGGCGATGTGCAACCCCACCAGCCACAGCTCGTTGCGAACAACTCGGCCGAAGGCGTCGTTGAGGCGGACCTTGGACTCTCGGAGGGCCTTCACCTCCGAGCCGGCAAGCACGATGCCGCACTCCATCTCCTCGGAGATGTCGAACTCGCGGTACGCGGCCTTGTTGGCGGCGATGTGGCGGTTGCGTTCGTCTGGTCGTTTGGCCGTGGCCATAGGGGGCTCGACGCTAGCCGGCCCCGGGCGGCCCACCCGGTCCAGCTCGCGCACTACGGTGGCTGCTCGTGTTGCGCCTTCCTCGTGCATTGCTGGCCGACCTGGTGGCTCAGGCCCTAGACGAGGCACCCCTGGAATGTTGCGGGCTGCTGGCTGGAGATCCCGCCACCGGGCGGGTGCAGCGTTACTTTCGCTGCACCAACGCGGCCGCCTCGGCCCGCGTCTACACCGTTGCAGGCCGCGACCAGCTGCGGGCCACCCGTCAGGCCGAGGACGCGGGGCTAGAGATCATCGGCGTGGTCCATTCCCACACCCACACCCCGCCCTATCCCTCCGCCACCGACATCACCCAGGCCCCGGACCCAACCTGGCACTACGCCATTGTGTCCTTGGCCCTGGCGGAGCCGACCATGCGCAGCTACCGGATCGCCGATGGGGCGGCCTACGAGGAGCCTGTGGTGGTGCTCGACGAGGTCTAGCCGGTTCCGGCGGACGCTCCCCGTAGGCCCCAAGCTTTGGGTCTACGGTGCTCTAGCGGCTGGTAGATGGCTGTTTTTCCCGGCCGGGAACACATCGGGCCTGGTCACGGTTGGCGTGGAAAGGGTATATTCCTGATCAGGTTTCTCGGCTATTCGGAGCGTGCTCGTGTCCGTCAGTGTTCGTCTGCCCACCGTCCTTCGTCCCCACGCGGCTGGCCAGTCCGTGGTTGACGCCACCGCGGGGTCCGTCGGGGAGATCGTGGGGGAGTTGGTCGGTCGCTTTCCCGGTATGAAGGGCAACCTGCTCAGCGATGGTGGCGAGTTGCAGCGTTTCGTCAACATCTACGTCAATGACGAGGACATTCGCTACCTCGACAAGGCGGACACCAAGGTGGCCGACGGTGACGAGCTGACCATCCTTCCTGCGGTTGCCGGTGGAATGAGCTGATCATGGCCCGGTTCGCTTCGGTGCTCGATCTCATCGGCGACACGCCCATGGTTGACATCTCGAACCTGTCGCCCAATCCACTAGCCCACATCTTCGTCAAGTTGGAAGGTCAGAACCCCGGCGGCTCGGTCAAGGACCGTATCGCCAAGGCGATGATCGAACGGGCCGAGGCCGACGGCGAACTGTTCCCCGGTCGGCGCATCATCGAGCCTTCCTCGGGCAATACCGGGATCGGCTTGGCCCTTATCGCCCAGCTCAGGGGCTATCCGATAACCATCGTGATGCCTGACAACACCACCCCCGAACGCCGTCAGTTGCTGGAGACCTTCGGTGCTGACATCGTGTTCACCCCCGGCATCGAGGGTTCCAACGGCGCGGTGCGCAGGGCCCAGCAGCTGGCCGACGAGCACCCCGAGTGGGCGTTTCTCTACCAGTACGGCAACGAGGCCAATCCCCAGGCCCATTTCGACACCACCGGGCCCGAGATCCTCCGGGATCTGCCCGAGGTCACCCACTTCGTGGCTGGCCTTGGCACCAGCGGCACCCTCCTCGGGGTGGGTACCTACCTCAAGGAAAACAAGCCCTCGGTCAAGGTGTTGGCGATCGAGCCCCCGGCTGGGGAGAAGGTCGAAGGTCTGCGCAGCCTCGACGATGGCTTTGTGCCGCCCGTGTTCGAAAAATGGGGCGGGGCGGGCCTGCTCGACGGTCGGCGCATCGTGCGGCCGCTGGAGTCGGTGCTGTGGACCCGGCGGCTGGTGGCCGAGTGTGGCATTTTCGCCGGCGTGTCCACCGGCGCGGCGGTCGCCGGCGCGGTCAAAGTGGCCGAGCGGCTGGCCCCGGGGGAACGAGCCAGCATCGCCGTCATCTCCGCCGACGGTGGCTGGAAGTACCTCTCCACCGGGATCTACACGGCCAGCTTGGAGGAAGCGGCGGAGATCGCGGAAACCGTCAGCACCTGGTAACCCCGACTGATGGCTCCGGACGGGCGGCCGTCCTAGAGTCGGGGCCGATGCCTGGAGACGACCGCCCCATCGGCATGTTCGACTCCGGTTTCGGCGGGCTCACCGTCGCCAGGGCGCTCATCGATCTCCTGCCAGACGAGCACCTCGTCTACCTGGGTGACACCGATCGTTACCCCTATGGTTCCAAACCGCAGGGCGAGGTACGCGGCTTCGCCCACCAGATTGCTCGCTACCTGGTGGATCGTCACAACACCAAGTTGTTGATCGTGGCCTGCAACACCGCGTCGGCCGCGGTGGCCTGCGATGAGCTGGCCGCGGCCTGTGGAGTTCCGGTAATCGGGGTCATTCAGGCGGGGGTTCGGGCCTTGGTGTCTGCCACCGCCACCGGACGGGTCGGGGTCATCGCCACGGTGGGCACCATTGGCTCGGGGGCATATCAGACCGCGGTGGGTGACACAGGGGTGCCCGTCGAGTTGAGTTGTGCCGCCTGCCCAGGGTTCGTGGAGTTCGTGGAGCGCGGCCAGATCGAAGGCGACGAGGTCACGGTGTTGGCCGAACGGCTGCTCGCCCCCATCCGCGAAGCCAAGGTGGACACCTTGTTGCTGGGCTGCACCCACTATCCCTTCCTGGCCAGGGTGGTGTCCTCGGTCCTGGGCCCGGAGGTGGTGCTGGTGTCTTCAGCCGAGGAAACCGCGTTCGATGTCCGCTCCCGCTTGCAGGGCAGCGCCTTGGCTCGACGCCCGGGTGGGTCGGCGCCGGTTCGGCGGTTCTTGTCCTCTGGCGACGTGAGCTGGTTCAAGCATGTGGGACAACGCCTGTTCGGCCCGGAACTGGCCAGCGCCGAAGGGGTGACGTGGCAACCATGAGACAGGCCATGGGACAGGCCATGGGACAGGCACGGAGTCAGGCACGGAGTCAGGCACGTATGGGACAGGCACGCATGAGAGACACGATGAAGTGGGCGGGGATGACACGACGGTTGGGATGCACGGTTGCGGTGGCGGTCGGTTTCGGGCTGCTGGTGGGGGCCTGTGGTGGCGAGGACGGGGGCAGCGCCAGGGCCAGCGCGGAAGCCGACGCCCTGTTCGCCACGGAGCTGGCCAGCCCGGCCGACTTCGCCCTGAGCAGCCCGAACTTCACCGACGGAGGAGCCCTGCCGGCCCGCTTCAGCTGCGACGGCACGGAGATCTCCCCTGCCCTACGGGTGGCGGGGGTGCCGGAGGGAACCGCCGAGCTAAGCGTGGTCATGGACGATCCCGATGCCGAGGGGGGCACCTTCGTGCACTGGATCGTGACCGGGGTGGCACCCACCAGCGTCGGACTAGCCGAGGACCTGGTGCCAGCGGACGCCAGCCAGGCCAACAACAGCGACGGACGGCCCCGCTATCAGGGAGCCTGCCCGCCCAAGGAGTCCGCCGCCCATACCTATCGCATCACCGTGTACGCCCTGAAGGAGGCCACCGGCTCGTCGCTGAAGGGCAAGGCGGCGGCCGACGCGCTCGACACCATCGCCGAGCGGGCCGCGGCCAAGTCTTCCCTGTCTGTCACCTACCAGCGCCAGAGCTGAATCGCCTCGGCCCCTGGCCGACCAATCTATTTCACTGTTTTTCCCCAAGATCAGGAGGACCCATGCGTCCCGACGGCCGTGCCCCCGACGAGCTTCGTCCCATTCGCTTCGAGCGGGACTACACCGATATGACCCCCGGCTCCGTGCTGGTCAGCTTCGGGCGGACCCGTGTCCTGTGCACGGTCTCCATTGAAGCGGACATCCCCCGCTGGTTGAAAGGGCGGGGGTCGGGCTGGGTGACGGCGGAGTACGCCATGCTCCCCGGCTCCTCCAACGAGCGAGTGCGCCGCTCCCTGACCAACGGCCGAGCCCAGGAGATTCAACGCCTCATCGGCCGTTCACTGCGAGCGGTGACGGACCTGGTGGCGCTGGGGGAAACCTCCATCACGGTGGACTGTGACGTGCTGCAAGCCGACGGGGGCACCCGCACCGCCTCTATCTGTGGTTCCTACCTGGCGTTACATGACGCCTGTAGCCGGCTGGTGGCGGGCGGGCAGCTACGCCGCCACCCCCTCATCGACCATCTGGCCGCCATCTCGGTGGGGATCATGGATGGGGTCGCCCTGCTCGACTTGCCCTACGCCGAGGACTCCCAGGCCGAGGTCGATTTCAACGTGGTCATGACGGGGGCGGGGCGATTCGTGGAGGTCCAGGGCACCGCTGAGGGCAACCCCTTCAGCCGCCAGGAGCTCGAGGCGCTGGTGGATCTGGCCGCGGGTGGTATCGCCGAGATCGTCACCTTGCAACAGGCCTACCTGGCCGTTCCTCCCCCGACCGGCTGAGGTGGAGGTCGTTCCCAGGCGTTCGCTGGTGGCGGCCAGCGCCAACCCCGACAAGTTGGCGGAGATGATCTCCGTGCTGGCCAGCGTGGGCATTGAGGTGCTGGCCCGTCCGGTTGAGGTGGGTGAGGTGGTGGAGGACGGTGACTCTCTCACCGCCAATGCTCGGCTGAAGGCGACCGCGGTTGCCGAGGCGGTTGCCTCCGGGGGTCGACCCGCGGTTGCCGAGGACACCGGGCTGGAGGTGGACGCCCTGGGTGGCGCTCCTGGTATCCACGCGGCCCGCTACGCCGGGCCCGAGGCCAGCTACGAGGACAACGTGACGGCCTTGCTGGCTGCGCTGCAGCAGGTCGGCGCCACCCAGGTCGGCCAACGAAGGGCCCGGTTTCGCACCGTGGCCCTGGTGCGCTGGCCCGACGGGAGGGAGGTAACGGCGGAGGGCGTAGTCGAGGGCCATATCGCCACCGATCGCAGAGGCGGGGGCTGGGGCTATGACCCCATCTTCGTTCCCGATGGGGAGGGCGGTTTGACGTTTGGCCAGCTCAGCCGGGTCGAAAAGGACCGTATCTCTCACCGCGGCCGAGCTCTGCGGGCCCTGGCTGGAGCCCTGGAGGCAGCTTGGCCCCGCTAGCCCAAACGCTGATCGAGGCTCACCAACCTCGCAGGTCGATGGCCCACTCGTCGACCACGGAACCGTTGGCTACTACCACGAAGCGCTCGTGGTAGGCGACGGTGGGATCGACGTGGGCGGGTCGTACCGCCACCTGGGAGCCCACCTCGGGCCGGGCCTGGTGGCCGAGTTCGGACGCCACGCTGAAGGTGATGTGCTCATCGGAGCAGAACCACACCTTGGCCAGGCTGTTGTCGGCGAGCTCCAGCTCGGGCAACCCATGGTCCATGCCCAGCGCCTTGAGTCCAACGTCGGCCACGAAGTAGCGCCGCGACTGTTCTGCGCCGGCGGTGGTGCCGGTGGAGATGACGGTGGCGGCCACGGCCAAGGCTTGGCGGAACGGGAGATCCAGCTTGGCGTAGGCGGTGTCGAGGAGGGTGTAGCTGCCGGCTTGGACCTCAGTCACCCACCGGTTGAGGTCGTACGTGCCGGTCCCTCCGCCCGACACCACCTGGCCGCCCACCGCCGCGTGGGCTTGGAGCAACCCGGCCATGGCGGTCTCTAGTCCCTGCTGGCGGCTCGCCTGGTCGGCTAGGCCCATCAGATGGCCCTCGTAGCCCATCACCCCGCGCACATCCAGGCCGCCGGCCCTGGCCCGCTCGGCCAGGCGGCCCGCATCTGACGGCGCGCAACCGCACCGGGCCAGGCCCACGTTCACATCGATGAGCACGGCGGTGATCCCGGCGGTGATGGCGGCGTCAACGGTTTGGTCGGAGTCCACCGCCACGGTGACCGCGGCGTCGAGACCGGCGAGGGCGGCCAGCCGGACCGGGTCCAGGCACTGGTTGGCCAACAGCAGGTCCTCATCGAGGCCGGCGGCGGCCATGCCCACAATCTCACGGGGGGTGGCAGCACAGAAGCCGACATGACCGGCCCGGTGCAGTTGCCGGGCCAGGGCGGTGGACTTGAAGGCCTTCACATGCGGTCGACATTGCGTCCCGGGCCGGGCCGCGGCCATGGTGGCTACGTTGTGGGCGAAGGCGGCGGCGTCGATCACCAGCGCCGGGGTGGCCAGCGGGGGTAGCTGCATGGCGCCTGACCCTACCGTCCCCACGGTGGTTGGTCGCCGCCGGCTGGGCGGGCGGGTGCTGGCCTTCGTTCAGGCGCTGGCCAAGGGAAGGCGATCGATGAAGGGACGCAGCACGATCACGTTGTCCTCATCGCTCCCCGCAGGCCGGCCGCGCTTCTCCTCCAACATGGCCAGGGCCCGGCGCAGCAGCTCCCGGTACTGCTGGGCGGAGCGTCCCGCCTCTGAGCGGTAGCTCCATCCCCGATAGCCCCGCAGCCCGATGCTCACCCGGGTCTCTTGGGGATGGTGGAGATGCAACTCCACGTGCATGATCCACAACGGCCGAGCCGGGGCCGGGCCGGCGTTCGTTGGGCCGGTGTTTGTTGGGCCGGCGCGGTAGCACGCCACGAAATGGCGGTCATAGGCTCGGCCCGACAGGCTGCGGCGGAACTCCAGATCGGCTCGGATGCCGTAGCGGCGGGCATGGCGGGCCAGGAAATCGGCCGTATCCAGGCACCGGCTGGGATCGAGATCCACCACCAGGGAAAGGTCCTGCAGCGGCTTGGCGTGCTTTGGCCACATCGCGTCTCGCTGCCTTCCCTACGGCGGTGGCGACCCCTGCTGGTCGCACCTTCGCCTGGCCTTCTATCGACGCGATGCCTGTGCTGGTTGAGGGGCAGGTTGAGGGGCAGGTTGACGGGCAGCCTGGCCAGGTTGCCCGCCGTGGGCGATGACCCTTGGGGTCGCCGGGGGCGAAGCTATTCCGGGCTCGACCGGGGCGTACCTGGGTGGGGTCGCGACAGGAACCTCGACGTGCCGACGGAGAGATTCGAACTCTCACTGACGACGACCTAAACGTCGTGCCTCTGCCATTGGGCTACGCCGGCGACGCACCATCTTGCCCGCGCCGCCGCCAGCGCAGCCAGACGGTGGGCCAGCCTGAACCGCAGTGCGGTGGGTGGCGGGTAGCCTGAGCCGCCATGACCACCCGGTTCGATCCCCACATGAACGACCTCGGCCCGATGGTGGGCGACGCGTTCGTGTTCAATCAATTGCTGCGCGACCGCATCGTCTTCCTTGGCTCCGAGGTCGACGACGAGTCAGCCAACCGCATCATCGCTCAACTGCTATTCCTCGAGGCCAACGACGACGAGAAGGACATCTGGCTGTACATCAACAGCCCGGGCGGATCCGTCACCGCCGGGATGGCCATTTACGACACCATGCAGTTCATCGGCCCCGATGTGGGCACGGTATGCATGGGCCTGGGCGCCTCGATGGGCCAGTTCCTGCTGTGTGCCGGTGCCACTGGCAAGCGTTTCGCCCTGCCCCACGCCCGCATCATGATGCACCAACCTCTAGGCGGCGTGCGGGGTCAAGCCACCGACATCGCCATTCAGGCCGAGCAGATGAAGTACGTGAAACGCCTGATGGCGGAGCGTATTGCCTTCCACTCCGGCCAGACGGTGGAACAGATCGAGGCTGACTCCGATCGTGACCGCTGGTTCACCGCAGAGGAGGCCAAGGCTTACGGCTTGATCGACGAGGTCAGGGCCAAACGCAAGGGCTAGGGCTGGGCGGGGCCGCAGCGGTGCCACCGGCCCGAGGTCAGCGGGCCCCGAGATCGAGTCCGCAGTTGGCTGAGGCATAGCTGACCACGTTGTCGCTGGCTGCTTTCCACGCATCGCTGGATTTGGCCACCCGTTGTTTGGCTGCTTCGGCGGCGGCTTCATTGTCCTCGGCTAGGGCCACCGCGATGTCTTGCACCACCGCAACCAGCACGGCGACGTCGCCGCGTACGCGATCGGGTGCAGCACGATGTAGCCGGCGAAGCTCCGTCAGCAACGCCTCCGTGGCGGTGGCCGTATCGGGCACAGTCAGATCATCGGCTTCGGTGATCACGGGGACCCGGCGGATCTGAGCGCAGAAGGTTTCTGGGCTGCCGCTGCTGGTGCACCCGACCAGCGCTGCGGCCGCCAGGGCCAGGGTGGCCCCGGCGAGGGTCGCGCTGGCCACGGTCGCCCGGCTGCGGGAGGTGCCGGGCGGCGGCCAACCCTGGTCAGTCCGCTGGGCGAGCTTGATCAAGCGCGGGCCGACAATGCCCGTTGGCGGAGATCGGCCACCGCGTGCTCGAGACCCAGCGGGTCTCGGTACAGGGCGGTGCCGGCGATGAACACGTCGGCTCCGGCGCCGGCCGCCCCCGCGATGGTGCCCGGCCCGATCCCGCCGTCCACCTCCAGATCGATGGCACGGCCGGTGGCGTCGATCATGGCCCGCATCTGAGCGATCTTGGTCTCCATGGAGGCCAGATAGGCCTGTCCGCCGAAGCCGGGGTTCACCGTCATGACCAGCACCAGATCGACCAGGTCCAACACGTTGGCCACCGCTTCGACCGGGGTGGCGGGGTTGAGGGCGACCGCCGGTCGGGCCCCGGCGTCGCGAATGACACCCAAGCTGCGGTGCAGGTGCCGGCAGGCCTCGGCGTGCACGATGATCAGCTCGCACCCGGCCGCGGCGAAGGCGGGGACCAAGGCATCGGGGTCCTCGATCATGAGGTGGGCCTCGAACCCGATGGTGACCCAGGGGCGCACCGCGGCGATGACATCGGCGCCGAAGGTGAGGTTGGGCACGAAGCGCCCGTCCATGACGTCGAACTGCAGGCGGTCCACCCCCGCTTTCTCCAGGTCCCGGCAGGCTTCACCGAAGCGGGAGAAGTCGGCGGGGAGCACGGAGGGCACGATGCGGGGAGGCCGGGCGGGGGGCGCGTTCACGGCTATCCACGGTACCCAAACCCCGCCCCGCTCACCGCCCCGCGTTACCGGCCGGCCCCCGGTGGCCGAGGAGGGTGGCCTACGGTGGGGTCATGGCCGACCACGCGGGGCTGCAGGTCACCGGGCTGGCCATCGGCGGTGAGGGCGTGGGCCGCCTTGCCGACGGGAGGGCAGTGTTCGTGGCTGGTGCCCTACCGGGTGAAACGGTCACGGTGCGCTTGGTGCAGGAGCGCAAGCGCTACGCCAGGGCCGAGTTGCTCGAGGTGACCGAGGCCTCGCCGGATCGGGTGGCGGGACCCTGTCGGTGGTTCCACGCCGGTTGCGGGGGTTGCGACCTCATGCACCTCGCCTCGCCAGCCCAGCGGGCAGCTCGCCGTCAACTAGCGGTGGACGCCCTGCAGCGGCTGGGGCGGGTACCCGACCCGGTCGTACTGGTCGGGCCGGAGCTACCTGACCAGGGGTTTCGCACCACGGTCCGGGTGGCCGTACGCAACGGCCGGGCCGCCTTTCGGCGCAGGGCCAGCCACGATCTGGTTGGCGTGCAGGGCTGCTGGGTGGCCCACCCCGGTTTGGCTGAGTTGTTGGCCGAGGGCTACTTCGCTTCCGCCACCGAGGTCACCCTGCGCATGGGGGCAGGCACCGGTGAACGCCTGGCCGTCGTCGCTCCGAACCGGGCCGGGGTGCGCTTGGCGCCCGATGTGATCGTGGTGGGGGCCGACGAGCTGGGCGGCGGGGCGGGCCGAACGGCGCACTACCACGAGCAGGTGGCAGGCAGGCTCTGGCGGATCTCCGCGGCCAGCTTCTTCCAGACCAGCGCGGTGGGGGCCCAAGCCCTCGTCGATGTCGTGGCGACTCAGATCGGGGCGCAACCGGCGGGGGTGCTGGCGTTGGACGCCTATTGCGGGGTCGGGTTGCTGCGGGCCGCCCTTCCCTCGGACGCCAGGGTGGTGGCCGTGGAGTCCAGCCCTTCCGCGTTGGCTGATGCCCGCCACAACCTGAGCGAGAATCTGGGCGAACACGCCCCGCCGCCGAGGGGCCTGAGCCTCCCGACCCAAGCGAGCGGAGCGGTGCGGGTGGTGGGCTCCCGGTTCGAGCACTGGCAGGCCGAGGCGGTCGATGTGGCGGTAGCGGATCCGGCCAGGGCCGGTCTGGGTCGGCAGGGGGCGCAGGTGTTGGCCGCCACCGGCGCAGCCACCCTGGTGCTGGTGAGCTGCGATCTGGCCGCCTTGGGCCGAGACACCGCCGAGCTCATCGAGCGCGGTTACAACCATGTTCGCTCCGTGGTCGTGGATCTGTTTCCCCAGACCTCCCACGCGGAGGTGGTCACTCGGTTGGAGCGCCGTTGAGCCGCCACCAGGCCGGTGGGTTCACCGGTGAGGGCGGCGCCGGGCCAGCTCGAAGCCGACCAAGGTGGCCGCGCAGGCCACGTTGAGGGACTCCACCCCCTGGGCCAGGGGGATGGCCAGGAAACGTTGGAGATGCTCGCCGAGCTCCGGGGAGATACCGGTGGCCTCGTTGCCGAGCACGTACACCGCCCGTTCCGGCAGATCCGCGGTGAACAGGTTCTCCGCCCGCGGGTGACCGCCCTGGAGGCCGACCACGCTGAAGCGCGCTTCGATCAAGGCTTGGACCGCTTCCAGCGCGGTCTCCGTCCGTAGCAGGTTGGCCCGCAGCGCCACCCCGGCGGAGGCCTTGAGCACCAACGGCCCCAGCTCGGCGGTACCCCGATGAGGAATGATGACCCCGTCAAGACCGGCGGCTACCGCAGAGCGGATGATCATGCCCACGTTGGCCGGGTTGTGCACGCTGTCCA
Source organism: Acidimicrobiia bacterium (assembly GCA_031422955.1). Taxonomy (GTDB): domain Bacteria; phylum Actinomycetota; class Acidimicrobiia; order Acidimicrobiales; family CAIXPF01; genus CAIXPF01. The sequence goes on along the minus strand of JANPEN010000041.1, from coordinate 4,727 downwards.
ACAGCAGCAGCGAGGTGGCGTGGCGCCGGCCTCTGCGCAGATCCAGGAACGGCCCGAGCGAGCCCAAGCCGGGCGGAGCGATATCGGCGGCGACCCCTTGATGATGACGTCCGTTGTGGGCGAGGGCGGCCAGGCGGGCCTCGGTGACCAGCTCCACGGCGATGCCGCGGCGGCGGGCGGCGGCGAGGATGCGCTCGACGGCTTCGCCTCTGGCGTTGTCGGCCACGAACAGCCTGGCCAAGGGCACGGAGATCGTTTCCAGAGCCTCCGCCACGGGCATGCGGCCGTAGATGGTGACGTACCGATCGCGGGGGCTGGTGGGCATCGAAGTTGGTTGGGGCCCCGCTGGCGAGCTCACGTGCCGACCAGGCGTTCGACCACCGGGGCGAAGGCATCGACCTCGCCTTCGTGGATGACGATGTAGCTGGTGGCGTAGGCCTCGCGATGGTGGAGCAACTGCTCGCAGATGGCCTCAACCGGGCCGGCCAGCACCAGGGGCACCGTGGAAGCCTCGGCGGCGGTGAGCCCGAACCCCCCGGCCATGACCTCGAACAGCTCATCGGCTTGGGCAACGGTGGCCGTGACCTGCACCAAAAAGGTGTGGAGCTGCAGCTCGAGGCGGTCGAAACGGTCGGGGCCCGCCTCCTGTTCCACCCAGCGCCGGCGTTCGGCGAAACGCGGTCCCAGCGCCGAGCGGGCCATGCCCGGCCCCATCGTTCCCTCGTGCAGCGAGGCATTGAGACCCACGATGTCGGCCTGGCGGGCCGCCAGGGCCAGCACCTTGGGCCCGCCGCCGCCAACGACGATGGGTGGGCCGCCCACTCGAAAGGGCAAAGGGGTGCCAGCCAGGTTGCGGACCTGGTAATGGTGGCCGGAGTGATTGAAGGGGGCGCCGCCCCACAGGCCCCGACACACCTCGATGGCCTCGCCCAGCCGGGCGATGCGCACCCCGGCCCGATCGAAGGTCAGGCCGGCCGCTTCGTAGTCGCGCTGCATCCAGCCCGCCCCCAACCCGACCTCGAGGCGACCCTCGCTGATGAGGTCCAGGGTGGCCATCTCCTTGGCCAGCACCACCGGGTGGCGGTAGTCCACGTCATAGACCAGGGCACCGACGTTGAGCTGGCTGGTGGCCTCGGCGGCCACCGTCATGGCCACGGTGGGCGCCCATTGCTCATTGAAATGATCGGGGCAGTAGACGGTGCTGTACCCCAGCCCCTCGATTTTGCGGGCCTGGGCGCGCCAGGCACGCCCACTGCTCGCCTGCGCGCACTGCACCGCAAAACGGAAGGGTCGCACGGCGAGGAACTGTAGACACTGGCCACGATTTCCGCTGATCTCGCGCTTGTCCCGCGGTCGTTACCCGCCGATTCGCACCGATTCGTCGCCGATTCGCGGATTGGTCGAGGTCCGTTGCGGTCACCTATCGGTGTGCGGTGAAGAAACGAAACATTTTCTTTGCTCTCGCCACACCCTGCCTCGCCGAGGGCGGCGAGTCGACGCTCTGGAGTGGTTGTTCTCCTGTCGAGGCGGCTGGTTGAAAGCCTGTGAGCAGGACTAACTCGCACTCGTTGTCCAGGTGAGCACCGCGGGTGCCTATCACCTGGGTGGCGCTGTGAGCGACTGATCACCGCACGGCGGGAGCCGGCTCACGGCTCTGTTAGCGGGCCGCTATCTTGCCGAGTGGTTGCCATTGCGTTGCGGATCGCTACGGTTGTCACTGAATTGTCATCGAGATTGTCATCGAGTGGCGGACGAGAAGAGGGCAGCGAATATGCGTTGGGTGACCACCGGCGGCCTGAAGGCCGATCGACAACCACGGCGAGGTGGCACGTCGAGGTGGCGGGACCGTACCGAGCCTGCGGGCGACGGGGCGAGTTTCCGCCTCGATGCCGACAGCTTGGCCGGCGAGACCGGATCCGACCCGATGCAACTGCTGGCCCTGGTCGATCCGGTGAACTCGGTCGACTCGCCGGTGGCCCAGCTCGACTCGGTTGAGTTGTGGCTAGCCGCCAATGCCGATTCCGCGGCCGATGCCGATGGTTCAGATCTCCCCTCTGGTGGCGCTGCCGCCACCGGAAATGCCAGGGCCCGGCGGACCCTGGCCTTGAGCGGGGTCATCGCCACCGGCATGCTGACTGGCTCGCTGGCTCAGCCGTTGAGCGGCGAATCGGCCGGCGACTGGACCGTAGGTGGTCCGAGCGCCACCAGCCCCAACTTGGACGGGATCACCAACTCGGCCCGTTCCGCCAGCTCCGCCGGGGACCTCCTGAACCTGCTGAGCATGAGCGCTGCCCGGCCGCCGCTGGCCTCCTCACCGACGGTAGGTCGCCCGGCCGGGCTCATCCACACGGCCCAGCTGCTGGAGCAGCTGGCCTGGACCCAGACCCTGCAGCGCAGCGCCAATCTGCTGGCGTCAAGGGGCCCCTCAGCCAGCCCGGACGCCATCGAACGGGCCGCTGCGAGGACCTTCGTTTCGAACAACCAGCCAGTGCTAGGCGCCTTCGACATCGCTTCCACCGTGGCCCGACGGGCCGCGGCGGACCGTCAGGCGGCGGCCGAGGCCGAGCGAGCCGAGGCCGAGCGGGTTCTGGCCGTCGCTGCGGAGCAGGCCCAGATCCGCCTGGTCGCCGATCAGGCCTGGGTCGCCGCTCAACAAGCCCAACTCGAAGCTCAGCGGGTGGCCGCCGGGGAAGCGGCGAGAGCGGCCGAAGCCGACCGGGCCTTCGAATCCGATCAGGCGCAGCCCTGGCGCCACCCGGTGGCGCCGGAAGCGCCTGCCCCGGCGCCCGCCGCCCCGAGCCCCCCGCCCGAGGCGCCCACGCTGGCTCCGGCAGCGGCGCCCGCCCCGGCTGACCACACTGCGGAGATCGAGAACGCCTTCTTCGCCATGATCAACCAGGAGCGCCTGAATGTCGGGCTGGCTCCGTTGTCCTTCGATGCGGGCTTGCGGGCATCAGCCCGGGCCCAGGCGGCCAACATCGCCGCCGCCGGGTCCTTGTTCCATCAGAACCTGCAGCCCCTGCTGGGCATGGGTTGGCGCACGGCCGGCGAGAACGTCGGCTACGGCTACAACATCGACGGGCTGCACGCCGCCTTCGTGAACAGCCCTGGTCACTACCGGAACATGGTCGGTGCCGGCTTCACGAGCCTCGGTGTCGGTGTGGTGGTAGGGGCCGACGGTCGAATCTGGGTCGGTCACGTCTTCGCTGGCTGACCCTCTGCTGGCTGGCCCTCTGCTGGCGGACCCGCATGGGCGGGCCCGAGCGGGTCAATCCCGCGGCTGGCCCTCAGCGAAGTAGCTCCCATTGCACCCCTTGGGGGGTGTCCCTGACCTCGATACCGGCAGTGGCGAGGCTGTCTCGCAGCAGATCGGAGAGGTCGTAGCGCTTCTCCGCGCGCACCGCCTGGCGCAGGGTGAGGGCCGCCTCGACCACTGGGGCGACCTGCTGTCGGGGATCGCGCAGGCCGACCAGGGCGGCCTGACCGAGCCGTACGATCATGGCCCGCAAGGCCGCGTAGGCCCGGTCGGTTGCATCGGACTGGGTGGTGTCGCCCGACCAGTCCACGATGGCCTGCTGGAGGCCCAAGGCGGCTTCGGCGGCCCCCGACGCGTTGCCTGCGGCCAGGGCAGCCTCGAAGGCGGCCTCCAAGCGGATGGTGTGGGCACTGAGCGAGGCGGGCTCGCTGTGCGGGGAGGACTCCTCGTCAGCCTCGGAGCTCGGCTCCGCTCCGGTGTCCGCCGCGGAGCCTCCGGCTGGCTCTTCACGGGCGGCGCCGTCCATGCCGCCACCTCGGGTTGGTCCCTGGCCACCGGCTCGCACGAAGTCGAGGGTGACGGTATCCCCCGGGGCCACCGTCACCGAACGGCCGTCGCGTCGAAGGGTCATCACCCCGCGTCCCCACACCGTCACCGTTTCCGCCTGAAGGTCCATCAGCACCCCGGTGTGTTCATCGACACCGAGCACGAAGGCGCCGTCGGGCAGCTCCTGTTCCAACTGCGCCAGGCGACGTTCGCCCAGGTAGCAGAAGCGGGTGTCGTGGTGGCCGCCCTCGGCATTGTCGTAGTGAGGGATCACCGCTACCGGGAGATCGATGGCGGCGAGCACGTCCAACCCCTCCAGCCAGAAGGGATCCGCACCTGACTTGTAGATCTCGTAGACGGGGACGGTGCGTAGGCCCAAGGTCAGCGCGGCGGCCGAAGCGAAAGTGACTGCACCGGCATGGGAGAGGCGATCGCGCAGGATGGCGGCTAGCGGGGTTCCGGCCCATTGGCGCAGGGCGTAGGTCGGGCTGCCTGGCCCGGCGAAGAGCAGCTCGGCCCGGCGCAGGTCGGCCAGCGCCGCCTCCAGCTGCATGGTGTCCAGCCCACTAACGGTGGTCAGACCGGCGATCTCGATGGCGTGGCCCACGCTCTGGCGGAAATACTCCACCGTGCGTTGGCACAGTTCCGGGGCGTTTTCCTGGAAACCGAACGGCGTATCGAGGAAGACGGCTCGATGGTCTCCCTCCCCCAGCCGGTCGAGGACCTGGCGGTGCAGCTTGACCATGGTCGGCGCCGTTTCACCGGAACCCATGATGGTGAGCAGGCGGGCGGTGGTCATGGCGAGGACTCTTTGCTGGGGGTGGTGCGGACTTCATCCGCCAACTCGATCAACAACTGGGCAACCTCTTGGGGAAACTGGGCGTGGACATCGTGGTCGGCGGGGGAGAACCAGCGCACCCGGCCG
>JANPEN010000040.1:0-2869 GCA_031422955.1 Acidimicrobiia bacterium | reverse complement strand
GTGCGATGGCGGTTCAAGCACCGGATACCCGTAGCCCGGGGCCGAGGCCGCGCATGGCGAGGGCGGCTTTGTCCTGCATGTGGTCAATCACGTGCTGATAGGTGTCCGCAGTCATCGCGATCGAGGAATGCCCGAGCCGTTCCGACACCACTTTCAACGGCACACCGGCCTCGAGCAGCATTGTCGCGTGCGTGTGCCGCAACCCATGCAACCCGATGTCAGCCAGCCCGGAGTCCTTGACCGCCCGCTTGAAGATCAACGCCAACGTCTGGGGATGCAACGCAGCGCCGTCGGACCTGGTGGCCACCAGGTCCGGTGAGCGTCCGACGAACTCCAACTCTGCGGCCTGACGGATCGCCCAGTCGCGAAGCACCGCGATGGTGTCCTCGTCGATACCGATCGTGCGGATCGCCGCCCGCGACTTCGGTTTCCCGACCGACGTCTCATACCCGTCCAGACCGACCGCTTGGCGCACAAAGAGCCGGGCGGTGTCGAGATCAAGGTCGATCCACCGCAACGCGCACAACTCCCCGCGCCGCAGACCCGTCGCCAACGCCAGCATCCAGATCGGGAAATGCCGATCCGGCGCCGTCGCCGCCAAGAACTCGCTCGCCTGCTCCCGCGACCACAGGGCGATCTCACCCCGGCGCTCGCCTGATGGCAACGTGACCGCATCGGCCACATTGCGCACCAGGTAGCCCCGCTTGACCGCGTCGCTCAACGCCATACGCAACACCTTGCCCAACGCCTGCCGCGACCGCGACGACAGGCCCTCGGCACGTAGACCCTCATGAAACGCCTGTACCTGCCGCGCGGTGAGCCCCGACAACTTGGCCTCCCCCAACGCCGCGCACAACCGATCCGCTGCCCACCGGTACTGCGCCTGCGTGGCCGTGGACTTCTCCGCCTTGGACGGCAACCACTCCTCGACCAGGAAGGACCGCAACGTCATCGCCTCGGGCCGCTCGAACCCCGACGCCACCACCTCAGCCTTGCGCTGCTCAGCGTCCCGCTTGGTGCGATAGGTCCCCGCCGACACCTGTCGCCGTTTCCCCGTCGACGGATCGATCTCGCTCTCAACGGTCACCATGTACCGCGTGCGCCCTTCACTGCCCTTCCGGGCCCTGATATGCGCCCCCGGCCCCCGCATCCACCTAACACTAGTCGCCACCCAGCGAAAGAGGGCTGAAAGAGGACAAGCCCCCCGCAACGACAAAGGCCGGCGCCATCGGCACTGGCCCTGACCTGCTCTTTTGGAGTCGGGCTGGGGAGATTTGAACTCCCGACCTCTTGACCCCCAGTCAAGCGCGCTAACCAAGCTGCGCCACAGCCCGAGAACCCCGTCACCGGAGCGGGGTCACCCTAGCCGACCATCGGCCCGAGCCCGAAACGAGCAGAGGCGTGGCCCGCTCGGCTGGGCCAACGATCTGCGGCGATAGACAGCCCCTAGCGACGGGTTCTCGCCGGGGGGCCGGCGGAGGTGAAGCGGGTGCCAGCGGGATCGATGGCCCACGGCGCCGATTGTTCCCACCCGTCCTCGTAGACGACCTCGCCCAGGGGCCGGCGCCGGACCGGACCGTGCCCACCCACCGGCACACCGAGCGGTATGGTCGCGACCAGCTGTAGCAGCGGGTCCTCGGGCATGGCCAACACCCCCCGCAGTTCCTCCAGGCGGGGACCGTGCCAGCCGGTTATGACCCCCCCGTAGCCCAAAGCCCGCGCCGCCAACAACAGGTTCTGCACCGCCGGCCATACCGCCCCGCCCAGCTCCAGATCCGGGGGGCGATGACACCATAAGGCGGCCAGTACGATCACCGGTGCCTCATGGAAGTGCTCGGTGAAATGCTCCATGGTGGCAGCCATTCGGGCCTTGGGCGAGGTTTTCGAAGCGCCGGTACCCGCGTCATACCCGTCGGTCTGGCGTTTGGCCTGCCAGATGGCACGGGCCCCTTCGGCCAGCAAGGCCCGAGCCTGTTGGGCCCGCTCACCGTCGCGCAGGACCAGGAAACGGAAGCCCTGGCGGTTGGAGCCGGAAGGGGCGCGGGAGGCGGCGAACAGGATCCGAGCCAGGTCCTCTTCCGGAATGGGATCGGGCCGGTAACGCCGTATCGCACGCGTGCTGGCCAGGCCGTCCATCAGGTCCATACGCTCTGGCTAGCCCATAGTCTCACGCCAGTCCAAAGTTGTCGGCCGCCAAAAGGGGTACCGATCATGAGAGCCGCCGTTCTGCGCGAGGCCCCCGGTGACCCGGCACCCGCCGGTAACGCCCCGAGGAACTGATCCACAGTGCTGCACCGTTTCGACGACTATCCGATCCATCAGAGTGCCCAGCCGCTCGCCCACGTCGATTCCCTCGGTGCCAACGTCTCTGACCGCTATTTCTTCAACGGCTACAAGACCGACGCTTCGCTGTATTTCGCCGCCACCTTGGGCGTGTACCCCAGTCGGGGGGTGATCGACGCTGCCTTGAGCGTGGTCGTTGACGGCGAGCAGGTCTCCACCCTCGCTTCTGGTCGGGCCCCCCTCGATCGCACCCGCACCCGGGTGGGACCCTTGCAGGTCGAAGTCCTCGAACCGATGCGGACGCTGCGGTTTCGTTGCCGGGGCGGCGAAGGCCCCCTCCAGGCCGAGCTGGTTTTCCGGGCCCGCACCGCGGCCATCGAAGCGCCCCGCTTCACCCTGGTGCAGGACGGTGTCACCCTGCTCGACTACACCCGGCTCACCCAGTGGGGTCGTTGGGAGGGCTGGATCAGCCTGGACGGGCGGCGGATACAAAGAGAATAGAAACGACGAGGCACCCCCGAACCCACCGGGGGGGGGGCACCCCATGGCGCGCAGGGCGGGGAGGGGGGGCCCCCACGACCAACCC
>JANPEN010000039.1:0-9185 GCA_031422955.1 Acidimicrobiia bacterium | reverse complement strand
AAGGGTAAACTTGCACGTGTCGGGGTCCGCCACCGACGTCTCGGCGCGGATCGTGACAGTCCGATCGTGGGATAGGACCTCAGACATCTTCCACGACCTTGGCCGTGTCGCGCTCGCCCAGGACCCGTAGCCACTCGAATGAGTAGATCCCGGTGCTGTGGCCATCACTCCAGTTCACGTTGATGGCGTAATGACCGACACTGATGATCGTCCGTGGAGCTACGTCTGGTCGCACGCTCCCTGGGTCCAGGAGCGGCCGGCCGCTCATCTCCTCCACGCACAGCGCGCAACGACACGCCAGCCGCAGGTCCCGCACGTCGAAGTCGTCACGGTGGCCGTCCTCCCAGAGCACCGACAGCGTGCGCGCATCTCGCCGGTGGAAGCCAACCGGGGTGATCTGAGAACCCGATGAGCGGGCGGCTGTCTCCACCCAGGCCGGCTCGCCCTCGTTGGTGTCCCAAGCCCAAGAGAACGGCCTCAGCACGGTCCTCGGCAGCCCTTCGAGCTGGCCGGCAAGCTCGGTGGCGATCGCCAGGTAGGTCTGGGCCGATACCGAGTGGGGCTTGTCCACGAAGATCGGGTGGCCTTCGTCGCCGCCGGTAACGATGTCAGCGTCGAGGGGGAGGGACCCGAGGAACGGAACGCCGATCTGACGGCTCATCCGTTCGCCTCCACCGCTGCGGAACACGTCGGTGCCCTGCCCACAGTGCGGGCAGGTGAACGTGCTCATGTTCTCGATGATGCCGAGGATGGGGACGTGCACCGTCTCGAACATCCGCAACCCTCGGCGGGCGATCTTGAGGCTCACGTCCTGGGGCGTCGTGACGATGACCACACCAGACAATGGGAGGCTCTGGGCCAACGTCAGCTGGGTGTCCCCCGTCCCCGGCGGGAGGTCGAGGATCAGATAGTCCAGCTGTCCCCAGTCCACGCCGCCGACGAACATCTGCAGATACTTGCCCACCATCGGGCCACGCAGGATCGCCGGGTTGTCGTCACCGCGGAGCAGACCCATCGACATCGCCTTCAGGCCGTGCCGGTCCGGGGGGACGATCCTGCCGTCCGGGGTCGCCTCGGGCGGCTGGCCGGTGGGCAGTCCCAACATGCCCGGGATGCTGGGCCCGAGGACATCGGCGTCCACGAGCCCCACTCGGCCCCCGACGTGTTGGAGCGCGAGCGCCAGATTCACAGCGACGGTCGACTTGCCCACACCGCCCTTCCCGCTGCCCACCGCGACGATGTGCCGGATGCCCGGCAGCTTGTCCTGATCAGGCGAGGTGGTGCTGCTCATTGGCTGCGGTCACTTCCTCCAGGGTGCTCATCTCGCAAGGGACTCATTCCTCCACCTCGATGAAGATGCACTCGCCGGGGCACTCTTCTGCCGCCTCGATCACGCTGTCCAAGGCACCGTCGGGTATGCGGGCCATACCCACGGCGCCCGCGGGGTTGGTGTTGCCGTCGAAGCGCTTCTCGGCGCCGAAGTTCTTTGCGGACTCCTGGACGTAGAACAAACCATCGTCCTGGCCGAAGAAGACAGTGGGTGCGATCTCCTCGCACAGACCGTCGCCCGTGCACAGATCCTGATCGATCCAGACTTTCATGGCGATGTGTTCTCCTTTGGTTCGGTTCTCATCGAACGGACTTGGTATCGCCCCATCAGTACAACCCGAGCTGCAGCCGGGCGGCGTCAGACATGAGGCTGGGATCCCACGGCGGCTCCCAGACCAGCTCGACATCCACGTCGCTGACGCCAGGCACTGCTGCCACCCTGGCGAGGGCGTCTTCGCGCAGCACGTCGCCCATCCCACAGCCGGGGGCGGTCATGGACATCTTGATCTCGACGCGGTGGCCACCGTTGGCGAGCGGCTGGGCGTCGCAGGCGTAGATCAGGCCCAGATCGACCACATTGATTGGGATCTCGGGGTCGAACACGGTCTTGAGCTGCTCGATCACATGCTGGAGCTCGAACGGGCCGGAGTCCGCTGGTTCTTCGGCGTCCTGGGTGCCGCGGAGGCCGAGCGCCTCTGCGTCCTGGGCGCCGATGCGGGCGAGGTAACCCTGCTCGGTCTGCACGGTGAAGCTGCCGCCGAGGGCCTGGGTCACCACCACGGTTTCACCTCGTGCCAGTGTCACCTTCTGCCCACCAGGGACAAGGGTCGCCTCGCAGTCCTGCTCCAGCTCGATCGGTGTGTGTCGTTCTGTGCCCATGGTCATCTACTCCGTCGAGATCCGTGCGCCGTTGGCTTGCAGGGCGCGTCGTAGCGTGTGCCAGGCGAGGGTGGCGCACTTGACCCGCGTCGGAAACTCCCAGACCCCGGAGAGCACTGCGAGCTTGCCCAGGTCCGCCGGCTCGGCCTCCCCGTTGAGCCCTTCGGTCAGCATCGCGTGCACTTGCCCGAACAAGACGAGGGCCTCGTCTTGGCTTTTGCCTTTGAGCGCCGTGGTCATCAGCGAGGCCGAGGCTTGGGAGATAGCACAACCGATGCCCTGGAAGGCGATGTCGGTGATGCGGCCGTCGACGAGCTTCACGTACAGCGTGAGTTCGTCCCCGCACAGGGGGTTGACACCCTCGACCGTCCGAGTTGCGTCTTCGAGCTGGCGAAAGTTCCGCGGCCTGCGGCCGTGGTCGATGATCACTTCCTGGTAGAGGCCTGCCAGGTGCCCGATCACCGGAAGGTCTCCTGGACCGTGTCGAGGCCGGCCACCAGCGCGTCGATGTCCTGACGGATGCTGTAGCAGCCCAGCGAGGCGCGGGCGGTAGCGGCCAAACCCAAGCGGCTGAGCAAGGGCTGGGCGCAGTGATGGCCCGTTCGGATGGCGACGCCGTGGCGGTCGAGGATGGTGCCGATGTCGTGGGGGTGCACGCCGTCAAGCACGAAGGACAAGACGCTGGCCTTGGCCGGGGCCGTGCCGATAAGGCGGAGACCCGGGAGCCCAGACAGCGCCCGCACGCCGTAGGCTAAGACGTCGTGTTCGTGGGCGGCGAGCGCCTCGCGGCCCAGGCCGCCCAGGAAGTCGATGGCCGCCCCCAGGCCGACCGCACCGGCCAGGTCCGGCGTGCCCGCCTCGAACTTGTACGGAGGCCTGTTGTAGACGGTCCGCTCGAAGCTGACCGAGACGATCATGTCCCCGCCCCCCTGGTAGGGGGGCATCTCCTCGAGCAGCTCGCTGCGGCCGTAGAGGACGCCGATGCCGGTGGGGCCGTACATCTTGTGGCCCGACAGGGCGTAGAAGTCACAGCCCAGCGCCTGCACGTCGATGTCGAGGTGGGGGGCGGCCTGGGCGCCGTCCACGAGCACGCGAGCGCCGCGGGCGTGGGCGATCTCGGTGATACGCCGGATCGGGTTGATCGTGCCGAGCACGTTCGAGACGTGGGTGACGGCCACCAGCTTGGTCCTCGGCCCGACGAGGCGTTCGAACTCGTCGAGCAACAGCTCCCCGGCGTCGCTGATCGGCGCGACCCGAAGGCGGGCGCCCCGCTGCTCACAAACCATCTGCCAGGGCACGATGTTGGAGTGGTGCTCCATCGCCGTGATGAGTACCTCGTCGCCCTCCTCCAGATGGGTCCTGGCGTAGGTCTGGGCCACCAGGTTGATGGCCTCGGTGGTACCGCGGGTGAAGATGATCTCGGAGGCGCTGGCGGCGTTGAGGAAGCCCTGAACTTTAGCTCGGGCGCCCTCGTAGGCCTCCGTTGCCCGCTCGGAGAGCCAGTGCACGCCCCGGTGCACGTTCGCGTTGTCCCTCGAGTAGAACCCCGAGATCGCGTCGATCACGGCCTGGGGCTTCTGGCTCGTAGCCGCGCTATCGAGGTAGACGAGGGGCTTGCCGTACGGCATCTCCCGGAGGATGGGGAACTCCTGACGCACGCGCTCCACATCGAAGTAGGCGTTGTGCTCAGCGTCCGCAGGGGCCAGGGCCCCCAGGGCGGACGCGCTGGTTTGCACGGCGGTCATGTCTGTACCTCCCCGCCCGTTCCAAGTCGGTGGGCGACGAGCTTTCCCACCCAGGAGCGGAGCGGCTCCGGCCGAAGTCGCTCCACCATCTCGTTCGCGAACGCGTAGATGAGCAGGCCCCGCGCCGCCAGGTGGGGGATCCCACGGGAGCGCAGGTAGAACACGGCGTCCTCGTCGAGTCGGCCCACCGCGGCGCCGTGCGTGCATTTCACGTCGTCGGCGAGGATCTCCAGCCGAGGCCGGGTGTCGACCTCGGCGTGGTCAGAGAGGACCAGGTTCTTGTTCGTCTGGGCGGCGTCGGTGCCGGCCGCGCCGGGGCGGACCACCACTCGTCCGTTGAACACGCCGTGGCCGTGGCCGTCCATCACGCCCTTGTAGAGCTGGCGGCTGGTGCAATGGGGGGCGGCGTGCTCGATCAGGATCGGGTTGTCGTGGTGCTGGTCGCCTCGGGGCATGTAGAGGCCGTCGAGGCTGACCGTCGCCCCTTCGGCCTCCAGACCCACCCGCACCTCGTGGCGGGCGACCCTGGACCCCAGGGCCACTGAGTGGGAGGAGAACCGGCTGTGCGGACCCTGGCGGACGTCGAGCAGCGCGAGGTGGAACGCGGTCTCAGACTCGTCCTGCACCTTGTAGTGCTCGACTACGGCGCCCTCCCCTAGGACAACCTCGGTGACAGCGTTGGTGCAGTAGACGCCGCCCGTCACGCCAACGTAGGTCTCCACGATCCTCACCTGGCTGCCGGGCCCGGCCAGGACCACGGACCGCGGGCTGGACACCAGGGGAGCGGCGGCGGAGTCGGAGAAGAACACGACCTGGATCGGCTCGTGCAGGGTCGTGGCGGCTGGGAGGTAGACGAAGGCCCCATCCTCCGCGAGCGCGGCGTTGAGCGCGGTGAAGGCGTGGTCATGCGGTCCGAACGGGCGCGAGAAGAGCAGTTCGAGACGCTCCGCGTCCTCAGCCAACACCGAGGCCAGGTTCGTCACCTTGGCGCCTTCAGGTAGCTCGGTCAAGGACGAAAGCTCGGGCACGAAGTGGCCGTTGACGAAGACCAGCCGCGTGCCGCCCAGGTCAGCGGCCAGCGTGTCCATCGTGCTCGACGACAGCACATGGTCCACCCCAGGAACGGCGGGCACGAAGGGCACTTCCAAGATCGGCCCGAGCCGGGTGTAACGCCAGTCTTCGTCCTTGAGCGTGGGGAACCCGTGCTCTGCCACCCACCCGAAGGCGGCCCGGCGGGCTTCGGTGAACCAGGCGGGATGGTGCCCGTTGGGCGGAGGCTCGAGGCGCAAGAGGCCCCCCGCGGTGGTGGTGGCCGTCCTCATGGCGTCGCTCCCACCGGCGTAGACCGGTCCGGAGTCCCCAACTGGTCCAAGTCCGTGTAGCCGTGCTCCTCGAGCTCGAGCGCCAGGTCCTTGCCGCCGGAACGGACGATCCGGCCTCCGGCCATGACATGGACCCGGTCGGGGACGATGTAGTCGAGCAGCCGCTGGTAATGGGTGATGACCAGCATGGCCCGGTCCGGGCTTCGCAGGGCGTTCACGCCGTTGGCGACGACGCGAAGGGCGTCGATGTCGAGGCCCGAGTCAGTCTCGTCCAAGATGGCCAGCTCGGGTTCGAGGACCGCCATCTGAAAGATCTCGTTGCGCTTTTTCTCCCCACCCGAGAACCCCTCGTTGACCGACCGACTCATGAAGCTGCGGTCCATCTCGACGAGCTTCATTCGTTCCTCGACCAGGGCCAGGAAATCCATCGCGTCGAGTTCGTCGAGCCCGCGCTGGCGGCGCACCGAGTTGAGAGCCGTCCTCAGGAAGTAGAGGTTCCCGACGCCGGGGATCTCCACTGGGTACTGGAAGGCGAGGAAGACACCGGCGGCGGCCCGGTCTTCGGGCGACAGGGCGAGCAGGTCCTCGCCCTGGTAGAGGACCTGGCCGGTGACGTCGTAACCATCGCGGCCGGCGAGCACGTTGGCCAAGGTGCTCTTGCCCGACCCGTTCGGCCCCATGACCGCGTGCACCTCGCCCGCCTCGAGCTCGAGGCTCACGCCACGGAGGATCTCGTTGTCCCCGATCCTGGCCCGGAGATCCTTGATCTGCAGCATCATCCGACGCTGCCTTCCAGGCTCACGCTCAGCAGCTTTTGGGCCTCGACGGCGAACTCCATGGGCAACTCCTTGAACACCTCGCGGCAGAAACCGTTCACGATCATCGAGATCGCCTCCTCCTCGGGGATGCCCCGCTGGCGGCAGTAGAAAAGCTGGTCCTCCCCGATCTTGGAGGTAGAGGCCTCGTGTTCGACCTGCGCGGTCGAGTTCTTCACCTCCACGTAAGGGAACGTGTGTGCGCCACAGTCGCTGCCCAAGAGGAGCGAGTCGCACTGCGTGTAGTTCCGGGCGCCCTCGGCCGAGCGCAGGACCTTCACCAGTCCCCGGTAGGTGTTCTGGCCGTGGCCGGCGGAGATCGCCTTGGAGACGATGGTGCTGCTGGTGTTCTTGCCGATGTGGATCATCTTGCTGCCGGTGTCCGCCTGCTGGTGGTTGGCGGTGAGGGCGACGGAGTAGAACTCCCCGACGGAGTTGTCCCCCTGGAGGATGACGCCGGGGTACTTCCAGGTGATGGCCGAGCCGGTCTCAACCTGGGTCCAGGAGATCTTGGAGTTCGCGCCGGCGCACCTGCCCCGCTTGGTCACGAAGTTGTAAATACCGCCGCGCCCTTCGGTGTCACCCGGGTACCAATTCTGCACGGTGGAATACTTGATCTGGGCGCCTTCAAGGGCGACGAGCTCGACCACCGCGGCGTGGAGCTGGTTCTTGTCCCGCATCGGGGCGGTGCAACCCTCGAGGTAGCTCACATACGCCCCCTCCTCCGCGATGATGAGGGTCCGCTCGAACTGGCCGGTGTCCGCGGCGTTGATGCGGAAGTACGTGGAAAGCTCCATCGGGCAGCGCACACCCTTGGGGATGTAACAGAACGAGCCGTCGGAGAACACGGCGGAGTTGAGCGTGGCGAAGTAGTTGTCGCGGTAAGGGACCACCGAGCCGAGGTAGGCGCGCACCAGGTCCGGGTGGTTCTGCACCGCCTCGGAGAAGGAGCAGAAGATGACACCGACGTCGGCCAGCTTCGCCTTGAACGTGGTGGCTACGGACACCGAGTCCACGATGGCGTCCACCGCCACGCCACTGAGGCGCTCTTGCTCGGCGAGGGAAATCCCGAGCTTGTCGAACATTGCCCGCAGCTCGGGGTCCACCTCGTCCAGGCTCGCCAACGCCTTCTTGGGCTTGGGGGCGGCGTAGTAGATGATGTCCTGGTAGTCGATAGGTCCGTGGTGGACGTTCTGCCAGCGGGGCTCCTCCAACGTGAGCCAGTGGCGGTAGGACCGCAGGCGCCAGTCCAGGAGCCAGACCGGCTCGTTCTTCTTGGCCGAGATCAACCGTATGACGTCCTCGTTCAGCCCGCGGGGGGCGACATCGGTCTCGATGTCGGTGACGAAGCCGTACTGGTACTCCCGGGCGGCCAGCTCGCGAACGTCGCTCGAAACGTCGATCATGACGCCCCCTGCGAGCTCTGGTGGCGCTCGGCCTCCGACACGGCCGAAGACAGCGGCGGGATTGCCGCGCCGCCGAGGAATTCGGGCGCGAACTCGTAACGGGGCACCGCCGGGTCCACCCAAGCCTCGATCCCGCCGGTCATGTAACGGACCTCAGTGAAGCGTTGCCCGGCGAAGTGCGAAGCGGCGTCGAGGCGGCGGCAGAAGTGCCTGTTCACGGTTGCTCTCATCAACGTCTCCCGGTCGGATGGGGGGGTTCCGCTGTTAACATATATCTGCAAGTTCTAACTTGTCAATCTTATTTCGAGCCTCGCGGCTGAGTAGACTGAGGTCCGTGCAGAGCGAACCTGTGGTCATGGCCGAGCTGTCGTCAGCGCAACGGCTCGTTTTTGTCGCCCTCAAGAGGCGAGGGGAGGCGTCAGCAGACGAGCTGGCGGAGGCCCTGGGAATTACGCCGAGCGCTGTTCGCCAACACGTGGCCGCACTCAAGTCGGCCGGCCTGGTCGCCTCCCGTCAGGAAAGGGGTCGGCCCGGGCGGCCCGCCGATCTCCACCACAGCACCGACCTGGGCGAGGCCCTGTTCTCCAGATCCTCCGGCGACCTCTCGGTCGAGCTCCTCGGCCACATCGAGGAGGAAGACCCCCAGCTCATCGGCCGCGTCTTCGAGCGCCGCCGTCACCGACGTGTCGAGCAAGCCCGAGACCAGCTGGCCGGCAAAAGCCTCGACGAGCAGGTGAGGATCCTGGCCAAGATCCTCGACGGTGAGGGGTATCTGGCCGACTTCGACAAGCTTTCCGACGGCAGCTACCGGATGAACCTGCACAGCTGCGCCATCTGGGCAGTGGCATCCCGGTACGGTCAGGCCTGCGCCACCGAACTTGAGTTCCTTCGGGAAGTACTCCCCAAGACGGAGATCGCACGGGTCGCGCACAAGATGGCGGGCGCTTACGTCTGCGGGTACGAGATCCGACCCCGTGCGGCCGAGCCTCCGCCCCCGCTCCAGCAGGCCCGACCCGACCCGACCTCGACCTGACGGGCAGGAGCGGAGCTAGGGCAGTTGGTCGCTCAGCGCAGGGTCACGGGCGAGGCGTGACTGAAGGCTTCGAAGAAGTCGTTGCCCTTGTCGTCCACCACGATGAAGGCAGGAAAATCTTCTACCTCGATGCGCCAGACCGCTTCCATGCCCAGCTCGGGGTATTCGAGCACCTCGACCTTGCGAATGCAGTCCTGGGCCAGCTTGGCGGCGGGCCCACCGATTGAACCCAGATAGAAACCGCCGTGCTTACGGCAGGCGTCGGTCACCGCCTTGGAACGGTTGCCTTTGGCCAACATCACGTAGCTGGCTCCGGCGGCCTGGAACTCCTCCACGTAGGAATCCATGCGGCCGGCGGTAGTGGGTCCGAACGAACCCGACGCGTAACCGGGTGGGGTCTTGGCCGGCCCGGCGTAATAGACGCACATATCGGCCAAATAGGCCGGCAAACCCTCGCCGCGATCCAAGCGCTCCTTGAGTTTGGCGTGGGCGATGTCACGGGCCACGACCATGGGCCCGCTCAGGGACACCCGGGTACGAATGGGATAGCGGGACAACTCCGCCCGGATCTCCGCCATCGGCCGGGTGAGATCGATGCGGATGACCTCGCCCCCGAGGTGACTCTCGGTGGTCTCGGGCAGGTACTTGGCCGGGTC
>JANPEN010000038.1:0-10320 GCA_031422955.1 Acidimicrobiia bacterium | reverse complement strand
CCTTGTAGACCAGTGTCCGGCTGGACAGGGAGGGAAAGTAGACCCCCTGGTCGAGCCCGTCGGCGCCTTGCACCGCCACGTCGTGCTCGATGCGCTTGCGGGCGGTGTAGAGCCGGCGATCCAGTTCGATGCCGGAAAGGCCCGCCACCTGCACGAACACCTGGCGGATCATCGGCATGACGGCCAGAGCCATGGAGCCCAGACCCTCTGGGTTGGTGGGAACCTGGCGCCAGCCCAGCACCTCGACACCCTCGTCGGCCAGGACGGCCTCTACCTGCAGGCGGGCCGCCTCGCCGGGGCTCGCTTCGGCGGGCAGGAAGCACAGGCCGACCCCGTAGTGACCCATCTCAGGCAGGGCGAAGTCGACGACCTGGCGTAAGAAAGCATCGGGGATCTGAATGAGGATGCCGGCCCCGTCGCCCGTGTTGGGTTCGGAGCCCTGGGCGCCGCGATGATCGAGGTTGCACAAGGCGGTGAAGGCCTTGGCCACCAGGTCGTGGCTTCGTCGACCCTGGATATCAACGATGAAGGACACGCCGCAAGCGTCGTGCTCGTTACGGGGGTCGTAGAGACCCTGGGCCGGGGCAAGGCGATGGTGGTTCATGACGTCCGGGGGGTTCAGTTTGGGGCGAAGGGGAAGAGACTCCGATTCGCTCCGGCCCGGGACAGCACTGGCCCTGCCGCAGCCGACTGCCAGGATAGTTGTTCGTCCTGACCCCCATCCACTCGATTGCCGGCCGGAATCCCTGCGAGACACGCTCGGCCCTAGCCTGAGCGGGTGACCGACGCCGATCCGCCCGCTGCGCACCAGCTCATCGAGTTCATCGATGCCTCCCCATCGCCCTACCACGCGGCTGAGAGCGCGGCCACCAGGCTGGAGCAGGCCGGATTTCAGCGCAGCTCACCCGGCCAGCCTCCGGCTGGGGGCAAGGGGATCTTCATCAGCGGCGGCAGCCTGGTGGCATGGCGGACACCGCCGCGGCTGGGGCCGGCCACCACCTTTCGCCTGATCGGCGCCCACACCGACTCCCCCAACCTGCGCATCAAACCCCAACCCGACACCATCCGATCCGGCTTGGCGCTGCTCGGGGTGGAGGTTTACGGCGCGCCGCTGCTCAACTCCTGGCTCGACCGCGACCTGGGCCTGTCGGGCCGCGTTGCCGTCCACACCCCTGAGGGACCCCAGGTGCGGTTGTTCCGTTGCGACGACGCGCTACTGCGAATCCCGCAGCTGGCCATCCACTTAGATCGGGAGATCAATGACAAGGGCCTGCTCCTCAACAAGCAGCAGCATCTGGCGCCCTTCTGGGCCGGGGTGAGTACAGGGTCCGCGATCGCCCCACCCAGCTTCGCCGCGGTCGTGGCCGAGGTCGTGGGCTGTGAACCCGCTCAGATGCTGGCCTGGGATGCCATGGTCCATCCGCTGGAGCCCAGCCGCATCATGGGCCTGCATCGGGAGTTCCTTTCCGCCCCCCGCATCGACAACCAGTTGTCCTGCTATGCGGCGGTGACGGCGCTGGCAACCCAGGCCGAGGCGGGGACGAACGCGGACACGGAGACAGAGACGGACACCGTGTCGGTGGTGGTGCTGTTCGACCACGAGGAGGTGGGCTCCACCTCTGAGCGGGGAGCCGCCGGGGGGTTTTTGGCCTCGGTGCTGGAGCGGATCTGGCTGGCCGGCGGCGGCGACCGGGCCGGCTACCTGCGCGCCCTGGCCGAAGGCTGCTGCGTGTCGGCGGACTGCGCCCACGCCACCAACCCGAACTACGTCGATCGCCATGAACCAGACCATCGCATCGAGCTGAACGCCGGCCCGGTGCTCAAGTTCAACGCCAACCTGCGCTACGCCACCGACGCCGTGTCCTCCGCCTGGTGGTTGGACGCCTGTCGGCGGTCCGGGGTGGCCGTGCAGCGTTTCGTGAACCGCACCGACTTGGCCTGCGGATCCACTATCGGGCCCCTGACGGCGGCCGCCCTGGGTATTCCCACCGTTGATGTCGGTGCCCCTCAGCTGGCTATGCATTCCGCCAGGGAGTTGTGCGGGGTCCACGACATCGCCGCCCTGACCACCGCCATGACCGCCTTTCTGCGCTGAACCAAACCAGACTCGACCGGCTCGCTCAGCGGGCCGGGGCGCTGGTCATCCACCACAAGGCCCAGTTGGTGGCCGGACCCGACTCGTCTCGCATGCCGAAGAAAAGCAGGTCAGTGCCACCGTCACCGTCGATGTCAGCCATGGCCAACTGGGTGGCGGCGCCCAGGGACTGGCCGATCACATACGGAACGTCGTTGCGGGTCAGCCACAGCTCGTCGGCGGCGGGACCGCCGTCCCACCAGAACACATCGGCACGTTGGTCGCCGTCCATGTCGGCGACCACAGGAAACTTGTTGCCGCCCACCGGCGCGGCGAGGGGGGCGCCCCGGAAGGCCCGGTCGGCGGTGCCGAACCAGAACGCATCCACCGCTTCGCCGGGGCCGTACCAGAGCAGGTCGTCACGGGAATCACCGTCGAAGTCCCCGGCGTTGACCCGAAAGCCGCGGCCAGGGTTGAACGAACGGGCGTCGATTCCGCCGCCCCTCTCGAAGAACCAGGCGGCCCCCAGCCCGCTGCGCTCGTTGTAGAAAAGTAGGTCCTCGACCCGATTGGCGTCGAAATCGCCCTGGACGAGGCGCAGGCGGGGCTCGACCGTGTCGGGGTAGCTCACGGCCTGCAGCCCGGATCGCCCGCCCTGGAGGAGCTGCAACAACACCCCGCCGGTGGCCTCGCCGTACCAGACCAGATCGTCGCTGCCGTCCGCGTCGAAATCTCCAACGGTGGCGGTGGCGGCGCCGTCGTGGGCGGTGCCGGCGGCCGGGCCGCCTTCGAACTCCCCGATGGAAGGGGTCCCGAACCAGATCTGGCCGTTGTCGACGGGGGCTCCGGCCTGGGAGGCCCACAACACGTCGGCCCGGGTGTCCCCGTCGAAGTCGCCCACCACCGGCTCGGTGCCGGCCAGCTGCTTCTGCATCTCACCGCTGTGCACGACGCGAATGGCGGAAAGGGGAACGATCACGGGCACCTGGCTGGGCGAGCCGTACCAGAACCACAGCACCCCGTCCTGGAGAACCAACAGGTCCTCGGCCCTGTCACCGTTGAAGTCGCCGGTGCCGTAAACGGGGGCCGTATCGGTGAAGTTGGCCAACCACGCTTGACGGCACGGGACCATGGTGGCAGGACAGTTCGAGACGGCCCCGGCGGGGGTGGCGTTGAGCAGAAAGACGGCCACTATTGCGATCGAAATGACCGCACTGCGTAAGCCTTTCCGCCGACTACGTTTTGTTAACACCCATCAAGTGTAGCGATTGGATGACGTTACCGGGCCAAAAGGGCTCCCAGCCCTGCTTCGAGACGCTCCAAGCCCAGCTCAATGGTGGCGTCACGTTTGCAGAAACAGAAGCGCACCACGGTGGTGAGTGGGTCTTGTTCGTAGAACGCACTGAGGGGAACGGTGGCGACGCCGACCTCGCGCACGAGCCGTTGGCAGAAGGCCACATCGCCCTGGGTCCAACCCAACGGGGCCAGATCGACATCCACAAAATAGGTTCCGGCGCACTCCAACACGTCGAAGCCGACCCTGGTCAGGCCGGCGCTGAGCTTGTCGCGCTGGCCGGCCATGAACAAGGCCAACTCATCGAAGTAGCTGGCCGGTTTGCCTAGTCCGAAGGCGACCGCCTGCTGCAGGTTGGGTGGGGTGGTGAAAGTGAGAAACTGATGGGCCTTGGCGATGGCGCTGAGCAGGGCCGGCGCCGCCGTCACGTAGCCCACCTTCCAACCGGTGAGGCTGAAGGTCTTGCCGGCCGAGCCGATCTTGACGCAGCGTTCCCGCATGCCCTCGAGGGTGATGAGGGGCACGTGCAGGCGACCGTCGAAGACCAGGTGTTCGTAGACCTCATCGCAAACGACCACCGCATCATGGGCGATGACGAACTCAGCCAACAGAGCTAGTTCCGCTTGCGTGAACACCTTGGCCGCCGGGTTGAGCGGGTTGTTGAGGACGACCAAGCGGGTCTTGGGACCGAAGGCGGCGGCCAGGTCCTCCCTGGTGAAGGACCAATCGGGCAGGCGTAGGTTGACGAACCGGGCGACCCCGCCGCTGCGACGGACCATAGGCACATAAGAGTCGTAGAGAGGCTGGAACAACACGACCTCATCGCCCGGTTCGATGAGACCGAGAAAAGAGGCAGCCAGAGCTTCGGTGGCGCCGGAGGTGACCAGGGTCTCGCGAGTCCAATCCAGCTCGAGCCCGTAGAAACGCCGACCGTGGTTAGCCACCGCCTGGCGCAACTCGGGCACCCCCAGCATCGAGGGGTACTGGTTCCAGCCGGAGAGGGTTTCCTCCGCCGCTTTGGCCAGCACATCGAGCGGGTAGCCCTCGTCGGGGAAGCCCTGACCCAGGTTGACCGCCTGATGCTCTTCGGCCAGACGGGACATCACCTCGAAGATCGACGTGCCCAGGGCGGAGAAGGTCGAGTTGGCCGCGGTCATGGCTGGCCACCGTATCGGGGCTGGGCCCCAGTCCGAAGCCAACCAGGGCCGCCCAACCGCGGCGTGACCGCGCAGTGCGGCCGGAACCGGGCGTGGCCATCTCTGGCGAAGCGAGGCCGGCCGAGCGCAATCCGTGCCCAGTGCTGCTGCGCCCGCTCGACGCGGACGCCCATAGCGCTGGTAGGGTGCCGCCCCGAGGCCAAGCACCTCGATCAACTATCGGCTCGGTACCCGAGGGGACCACTTCGGACTACTTCGGACCACTTCGGACCGAACGCACCAAACCGAACATACGGCTCGGTGGGAATTCCCTCCGGGTGAAGCAAGCAATGGCCGCGGTGATGGCCGGTTCGCCGGGATCGCTCGGTTCAATGTGGCGGAATGTTACGGCGGAGGACGGTGGGGTCCGGAGGCGGCAACGCCTCCGACCCCACCGTCGTCTTTTTCGGCCAGCAGGTTCTTTGCAACCGATGAGTCGGGATACCCGTCCTCGGACGCTCAGCCAGCAGGCGGCGATAGCGTCCCATCCGTGGCCGTAGCCTCGCTCGAAGACGCCTTCCGCTCCCCCGGCCCGTTTCGGTTGGTGGCGCAGCTCAGCGACCCCCACATCGTGGAAGCGGGGGCGTTGTGCATGGACCGTATCGACACCGCCGGGTTCCTGCGCCGGGCCCTCGACACACTCAGCCAACTCCGCCCCGCCCCCGAGCTGTTGTTGTGCAGCGGAGATCTGGTCAACGACGGCCGACCCGAGCAATACGCCCACCTGCGTGAGCTGTTGAGCGGGTTGGCGTTCCCGGTGCACTTGATGTGCGGCAATCACGATGATCGGGTGGCGCTGCGGGCCGCGTTTCCCGACCATGACTACCTCGGGGTCTACGGCCCGTGCGACTACGTGGTCGATGCCCTCGAGCCGTTGCGCCTCATCGCCCTGGACACGATGGTGGCGAACACGGCCTCGGGCCAGCTGTCCACCGACCAACTGCACTGGCTCGATCGCCAGCTGGCTGCCGGGCCAGAGCAGCCCACCCTGGTGGCCATGCATCACCCGCCATTCGCCACCGGCATCGCCCATATGGACGCCATGGGTCTGGAACCCCGCGCCGCTCTGGACTTGGCCGACCTGCTGCGCCGCCACCCGCAGGTGGAGCGGGTGCTGTGTGGGCACCTCCATCGAAGCATCACCCACCGCTTCGCCAACACCGTCGCCTGCGTCGTGCCCAGCTGCGCCCACGCCATCGGATTGGATCTGGGTGCGGACGACGACGCTGGCAGCTGGACCGACGAGCCTCCCGCGGTGGCTTTGCACCTGTGGAGCAAGCCGGTCGGGGTGGTCACCCATCTTCGGACCATCGGCCACTTTCCCGCCCACCGGTTCGGCCCCGCCGACCCCGAGGAGATCCGAACCCCGCCCGCCAACCGGCATGGCTAGCCTGCGCCAAGTGAGCGATGTCAGCGTTGAGGGCGCCGTGTGCGCCGAGCCGCCGGAGTCCCTGCCGGCGAGCAGCGGGCCGGATCGGAACCTGCTGTTGGACGAACTCAGCGAACGACTTGAGCGTTTCCGGTTGTTCCGCAAGACCGACTCGGCCGAGGCCGACAAGGTGCTGGAGGAGATCGGCGCCCACTCGGTGGTGGATCGAGACATCGTATTGGAGCTTTCCTCGACCCGCCCTCTCGGTCACCCGGAACGGTTCATGGAGGCCCACGCCCTGGCCATGCGCTCGTTGGAGGTGCTGGACCGCAACGGTGGACGCGGCGTCACCGTAAAGGGCTTCGGGCCCCTGGCGGCGGTGGCCGCCTTCCCGGTTCAGTTGGTGGCTCGTTTCATTGTGCGCAGCTACCAGAGCAGCGTGATCGACGCCGTCCGTCAGCTCTACGCCCGTCGAGAGGCTTCCTGTCTGAGCCAGGATCCGGCCAGAGCCATGTTGTCGCGCGCTCGCATCCACGCCGAGCGGGTGGCGCCGGGCTACAAACGCAACCCCGTGGGCCTACCCAGCGTGGCCATCGTGGTGGGTGGCGCGGCGGTGTCCTCTCTGGGCCGGGTCGTGCTCGGCGTCATCTCTCCCACCCGCACGTTCGCAGTGATCGCCACGGTGATCGCCTTCGCAGTGTTCGCCCTGGCTTCATGGATCATTCTGCAGGGCTCGGCGGTGGCTCGCCGGCGGATCGGACTCACTATGGAAACGCCGCTGGCCGCCTTGTGGGAGACCATCGGGCGGTGCGGACGCCCACCGCGCGACCAGTCCCGCCAGTTCGCCTTCTACGCCATCGTGTTGACCGCAGTGGGTTGGATACTCATCCCCGTCGGGGCGGCCGTGGCCTTCGCCCTGGGCTGATGGTGGCCGCGGTGGCACTTACCCGACGGCGTTTCTTGACCCTGGGTTCACTGGCGGCGGTGCCGCTGCTCAACGCGTGCCGAGACACGAACCGGGCCCCCACCGACCCGATCCCGCCGAACGGTTCCCCGCCCGCCACCCGGCTCGGCGAAGGCAACGGCACTTCCGCTCCCGGCGCCCTCAACCCGCCGGTCCTGGTGATCGCGGTGGTCCCGCCCGCCGATCCGGGGCTGGGGACCGACCCATTTCGGTTGGGGGTCAACTCTGGCGATCCGTGGCCAGAGGCGGTGCTGCTGTGGACCCGCCTGGCCCCAAGGCCGCGCGACCTCGACGCCGGCCTGGGTGCCTTCGCCGACATTGATCTGGCGGTGGCCTGGGACCTCGCCGAAGACGGCGGGTTCACCCGCCTGGTGGCCTCTGGCATCGCCCCCGCACCGGCTGGCCGTGGCCACAGCGTGCGGGTCGACGCCGAAGGGCTCGCCCCCGACCACGTCTATTACTACCGCTTCCGGTTGGGACCCTGGACCAGCCGAACCGGACGCACTCGTACCGCGCCGGCACCCGAGGCCCGCCCGGCCAAGCTGGTGGTGGTCATGGCCTCGTGCCAGAACTTCGAGGCCGGGCCCTACGGCGCCCATCGCCATTTAGCCGCCGAGGAGCCAGATCTGGTGTTGTTCCTGGGGGACTTCATCTACGAAGGCGCGGCCAGCGACCCCACCGCCCAGCGAGCCCATCCCCCGGTCGAGGCCCACGATCTGGCCACCTACCGCCAGCGCTACGCCTGGTATCGCCAGGATCTGGACCTGCAGGCGGCCCAGGCCTGCGCGCCGTGGCTGGTGGTGTGGGACGACCACGAGGTGGCCAACAACTACGCCGCCACCCAACCCGGCGACGCCGCCTACCCCGCGGACCCCGATGTCCAGCCTGCTTTCGCTCGGCGTCGCGCCGCCGCCTATCAGGCTTGGTGGGAAAATCAGCCGGTTCGCTTGGCCCCGCCCGCAGTATCGGGGCCGGCGTTTGGCTGTTACCGCTCGCTGTCGTGGGGTCGACTGGCGCACTTCGCCCTGCTCGACGGGCGCAGCCAGCGCTCGCCCCAGCTCTGCGGGGTCGCGGTGGGGGTGGCCTGCGCCGGGCTCGGCGAGGAAGACAGAACCATGCTCGGCCCAACCCAGGAGGCCTGGCTAGCCAAGGAGTTCGAAGCCGCCGCCAACCACGCGGTGACCTGGACGGTGCTGGGCAACCAAACTGCCCTCGCCGATCTGACGGTGACCCTGGGCCGGGAGGCGATCACCTTGTTCGACCAGTGGGACGGCTACCCGGCGGCTCGCCGGCGTCTGCTCGACTCGGCCCGCCGGGCGGGGGTGGCCAACCTGGTGGCCGCCACTGGCGACCTGCACTGCGCCCTCGCCGCTGACCTGGTGATGGACGGCATCGTGCACGGCAGTGAGATCCTGGCCAGCTCTATCAGCTCGGTTTTCGCCGCGGGTCGAGGGTCCCTATTCGAGCTGGGCCTGTCCCTCCTCGACCAGGTCAAACTGGTCGACACCACCCGCCGAGGCTACGTGCGCGGCGAGTTCGGCCCCGAAACGGTTCGTTTCGCCTTTCGCCACCTGGCCGACGCCCTCGACCCCGACACGACCATCACCACCACCTCCCAGTGGGTCCTGCGCAACGGCCGCCCCGGCCTAGAACCAGCCTGAGCTAGGCTAAAGCACCTGGACGGGTGCCATTGCTTGCACCGGACAGGTCTTGTTTCATGCCAGCACGCTCCCGCATCCGACGCCTCTCCGAACACGAGCTCGACCGCTACACCCTCGTGCCCCGTTGGGTGGCCCGCCGAGCCATCCTGGTGCGGGTACCGGTGCTGCCTCCAGGGGCGGTGGGGATGACCTCGGGACGGCTGATCTTCCTCCGTCGCGACGAACCCACCGACGGGCGCTCGACCCTCATCGCCCATGAACTGATCCACGTGCGCCAGTTCACCGAGATGGGTCGACTGTTCTTTATGATCCGCTACCTGGCCGCCTACGTGCGCAACCTGTTGCAGTTGCGTAACCATCGGCGGGCTTACCTGGCCATCCCCCAGGAGCGTGAGGCATACACCCGGGCCGCAGCCTGGCATCACGCCCAGAGCTAACCCCCCGAAACCTGACACACAAGTCAAGTCCGGCTAGGCTCGCCCGCCGAGACGAGCTGGGGGCAACCATGGACTTCGACATCCCTGCTGAGCTGCAGGATCTGCTAGGTGAAATCGACGGGTTCATCGCCGCCGAAATCAAGCCGCTGGAGGAAGAAAACGACAATATCCGTTTCTTCGACCACCGGCGCGAGAACGCCCGCACCGATTGGGACAACGGTGGGGTGCCCCGCCAGGACTGGTACGCGTTGCTGCGGCAGATGCGCGACCGGGCCGACCAGGCTGGTCTCCTACGTTGGGCGCTACCCCGCGAGCTGGGGGGCCGGGGCGGTTCGAACCTGGGCATGGCGGTCATTCGAGAGCATCTGGCCGCCAAGGGCCTGGGCCTGCACAACGACCTGCAAAATGAATCCTCTATTGTAGGCAACTTCCCGACGGTATTGATGGTCCACAACGTTGGTACAGAAACCCAGCGCAAATGGTGCGAACCCATGATCACCGGGGACATGCGGTTAGCTTTCGGTTTGACCGAACCGGACCACGGCTCCGACGCCACCTGGCTGGAGACCGCCGCCTACCGAGACGGCGAGGAGTGGGTCATCAACGGCAAGAAACGGTTCAACACCGGCCTCGACACCGCCACCCACGACATGATCTTCGCTCGCACCTCGGGCAACCAGGGCGAAGCCAACGGCATCACCTGCTTCGTGGTGCCCACCGACACCCCCGGCTTCAACGTCGATTTCATGTGGTGGACGTTCAACATGCCTTCTGAGCATGCCGAGCTAACGCTGGACAACGTGCGGGTGAGCGGACCGGACTGCATCCTCGGCGGCGAGGGCAAGGGGCTGGAAATGGCCAACATGTTTGTGCACGAGAACCGCATCCGCCAGGCCGCCTCCGGGGTTGGCGCCGCCCAGTTCTGTGTCGACGAAAGCGTCGCCTACGCCAAACATCGCCACGTTTTCGGCAAGCCGCTGTGGCGTAACCAGGCGGTGCAGTTCCCGCTGGCGGAAATGCAGACCCGCTGCGAGATGGTCCGCAACCTGGTCTACAAGACCGCCTGGAATCTCGACCGGAACCACCACATGCAGGTGTCGGACAAAGTATCGATGGCCAACTACCAGGCCAACCGGCTGGTGTGCGAGGCGGCCGACCTGGCCATCCAGGTCCACGGCGGTATCGGCTACACCCGCCACAAGCCCTTCGAGCACATCTACCGCCATCATCGGCGTTATCGCATCACCGAGGGGTCCGAGGAGATCCAGATCCGCCGGGTGGCCCAGCGGCTGTTCGGCGTCGACGTGAAGCGCCCCGACGACCCC
>JANPEN010000037.1:0-5067 GCA_031422955.1 Acidimicrobiia bacterium | reverse complement strand
AGCTGTCTCTGGACGTGGCGGTGGTCGTTGGGGGCGGAAACATCTGGCGGGGCCGGACCGGCGTGCACCTGGGCATGGACCGCGCCCAGGCCGATTACATGGGTATGTTGGCCACGGTCATCAACGCCCTGGCCCTGCAGGACACCCTGGAGCGGCTCCACCAACCGACCCGGGTCCAGTCCGCTATCCACATGGCCCAGGTGGCCGAGCCATACATCCGCCGCCGGGCAATTCGCCATCTCGAGAAGGGCCGCATCGTCATCTTCGCGGGCGGTCTAGGAGATCCCTTCTTCACCACCGACACTGCCGCTGCGCTGCGGGCAGTGGAGATCGAAGCCCATGTCCTGCTCAAAGGCACCCACTCGGGGGTGGAGGGCGTCTACACCGACGACCCCCGCACCAACCCCGATGCCGAGCTGCTGGCCGAGGTCACCCATCTTGAGGTCATCCAGCGTGGGCTCAAGGTGATGGATTCCACGGCCATCACGTTCTGCATGGACAACCAGTTGCCCATCGTGGTGTTCGATCTGCTGAGGCCGGGCAACGTGCAATCCGTACTCCGGGGAGCCGACCTCGGTACTCTGGTGCGGTGAGCACCGCCAGCACCGACGGAACCAGCGAGATCCTCGACGCCTCGGTCGACAAGATGAAAAAGGCCGTGGTCCATTCCAGGGCTGATTTCGGCTCGATCCGCACCGGTCGGGCGGCGCCGGCCCTGGTCGAGAAGTTGACGGTGATGGCCTATGGCCAGGAGATGCCGCTGCAGCAACTGGCCGGCTTCCAGGTCCCCGAGGCCCGCCAACTCCTGATCACACCCTTCGATCGAACCACCATGGCTGCTATCGAGAAGGCCATTCTGCACTCTGACCTGGGCCTGAATCCTTCCAACGATGGCCACTCGATCCGGCTCGTCTTCCCCCCCCTCACACAGGAGCGGCGCAAGGAGATGGTCAAACGGGTGCGCTCCATGGCTGAGGATGGCAAGGTGGCCATTCGGGGGATTCGCCATAAGGGACGCAAGGATCTCGATGCGCTGGAGAAAGCCGGAGAGATCTCCGGCGACGACGTGGCCAGGGCCGAGAAGGAGTTGGACAGGTTGACCCACAGCAGCGAGGCCGAGATCGACAAGGCCTTGCAGGAGAAAGAGCAGGAACTACTCGAGGTATGAAAGAGCAAGAACTGTGGGTGGGTTAGGTCGAAATTCGGCTGTGGCACTTCCTTTGGGGAGGGCGCAGCGGACCGACGGCCGGCACGGAAGCCGGCCGCAAACCCCGGTCGAGGTTCTCTCGACAGGAGGGTAATGATGAGCGACAAGAACGAATCTCCGCGATCCGATGCTTCCCGAACGCCGCCCAGCACGGAGCAACTGCGCATTGTTGGGGCGGAGGAGGCAGCGGCGCTGGTTGGCCGGACCGATCCAGGCGAAGCCGGCTCAGTCTGGGCGCCGGAGTCTGAACAACCACGATCGCCTCGACGCGCCGTGTTCGAATCGATTCCCGACGCCCCTGCCGAGCTCGATGAGTTGCCAATGTCGCGCTCAGAGCGGTGGGCGGGCGGCCCTGGCCGGGCTCGGGAGGCGCATATCGACGTCGAAGACGCGGACCGTTCCGACCGGGTGGGCCAGGACATGACCGTGCTGGGATCGCTGCGGGGCGCCCGCAGCGCGTCCATGGCCGCGGTGCCCGACGCCGAAGAGGGTGAGCGTCTCGACGCGGACGCCGAGGATCTGGAGCTGCCGCATTGGACTGTGCCACCTACCGGGCAGCTGCCTCGGGTGCTGGCCGACGACAGCCAAGGCGATGACGCCTGGTCTACCTACGCCTCTGCCCCGCGTTGGCGGGGCGACGGTGGAGGGGCCTGGAGCGACGATCTCGGCGATGTCGCTGATCTGGCCGACGAGGACGACGAGCCGGCCGGCGCTCTAGCCGATCGGGAACGGCCCGCTATCGATCAGTTCTTCGCCTTCGACGAGTTCGGTGAGGACGCGCCGGCCAAGACGATGGGCCCCCGCGCCGCCCGTAGAGCCGAACGCAATCGGGAAAGCCTGCCCGGCGGCGAGTCCCGCCCGGCGGGCGAGGGTATCGGCCCCAGGGGGCCAGTGGGAAGCGCAGCCGCAGCCGGCCGGAATGTGCCGGTGGCGGTGGCTCTAGGGGTTGGGCTGGCCGCGTTAGCTATTGCCCTCTTCCGCATAGGCCCCGCTCCGACCATGGTCTTCGTCCTGGTCATCCTGGGTGTTGGCGCGGCCGAGTTCTTCGATGCCAGCCGCCGCGGCGGCTATCGACCAGCCACCCTGTTGGGTTTGGCCGCCTCGGTGGGTTTACCGGCGGCAGTGTACTGGCGTGGCGAGGTGGCATTTCCTGTCGTCATCGGGCTCACCATCGTGGCGGGGCTGTTGTGGTTTCTCTTCGGTATCGATCAGGAGCAGGTCAGCGCAGATCTCGGTCTCACCCTGGTCGGCGTAGTTTACGTGGGCGGGCTGGGCTCTTTCGCCGCCCTCATCCTGCGGGCTCCCGGGGTGGACACCACCCGTGTGCTGCTGGGGGCGGTCGTGGCAGTGGTCGCGCACGATGTGCTCGGCTACGTGGTGGGTCGTAACGCGGGGCGTTCCCCGTTGATGGCCCATGTCAGCCCCAACAAAACCGTGGAGGGATTATTGGCCGGTGCCTTGGGTGCGGTCATTGCCTCCGTGATTTTCAATCAGCTCCTCGGGTCCAACCCGTGGGAGGGGCTGGGTCCAGCCTTGGAGCTGGGTCTGGTGGTGGCCGTTATGGCGCCCCTGGGCGACTTGGCCGAGTCGCTGCTCAAACGCGATCTCGGGGTCAAGGACATGGGCACGGTGCTGCCAGGCCACGGGGGCGTGCTCGACCGTTTCGATGCCCTGCTGTTCAGCCTCCCCGGCGTGTACTACCTGGCCCTTTTGCTTGATGTCTTGCCCCACTGAGGCCGCCGCCTTCCCGCCTCGAGCGCCCGCTCCGCCCGCCCTGCCCCGATGACGGCGCTGGCGGTGCTGGGTTCCACCGGTTCGGTGGGAACCCAAACGCTCGACGTGGTGCGGGCCAGCCGGGATCGCTTCGAGGTGCGGGTCCTCGGTGCCCACTCCTCCGTGGATGCGCTGGTGGCCCAGGCCCAGGAGTTCCGGCCCGAACTCGTCATCGTCGTGAACGAGGGGGTCGCCGCCGGGGTGGCCGCCCGCTTGCCGGCCGGTACAGAGCTGTGGGTCGGCCCTGAAGCACTGGCCGAAGCGGCCCCCCGGGGTGAGGTGGTGCTCAACGCGGTGGTCGGTTTCGCCGGGTTGGGGGTGACCATGGCCACCCTCCAGGCCGGTCGCCGCCTGGCCCTGGCAAACAAGGAATCCCTGGTGGCAGGGGGTCCGGTAGTTCGATCGGTGCTGCATACGCCGGGGGCGGAGCTGATCCCGGTGGACAGCGAGCACTCTGCCTTGCATCAGTGCCTGCGGTCGGGCCGGGGCAACACCGAGGTGGCCAGGCTGTTGCTGACCGCCAGCGGAGGGCCCTTCCGCACCGCTACCGCTGAGGAGCTGGCAAACGTCACCTTGGACCAAGCCTTGAACCATCCGACCTGGCAGATGGGCCCCAAGATCACCGTGGACAGCTCCACCCTCATGAACAAAGGCTTGGAGGTGATCGAGGCCAAAGAGCTCTTCGACCTCGACGTCGACCGGGTCGAGGTGGTGGTGCATCCCCAGTCCATCGTGCATTCGATGGTGGAGTTCACCGACGGTTCGACCCTGGCCCAGCTTTCCCGGCCGGATATGCGCCTGCCTATCGCCTACGCCCTGGCCTATCCCGAGCGGGTTGATCAGCCCTACGGGCGACTGGACTGGACCTCGGCCTGTACTTTGAGCTTCGAGCCGCCTGACCGCGTTCGATTCCCCTGCCTGGACCTCGCCTACCAGGCCGGCCGGGTCGGCGGCAGCGCCGCGGCCTGGTTGAACGGGGCCAACGAGGCGGTAGTGGCCGCCTTCCTGGGCGGAGCGATCTCCTGGACGGGCATCGCTGAGGTCCTTCAAGAGGTGATGGCCCGCCACGACGGATCCAAGGCGACCACCATTGAAGATGTGGTTGAAGCTGACGCCGCCGCCCGCCGCCTGGTAGCCGAGTTGCTCAAGGCCAGGGGCTGACCGTTCGACAAGTGGGGAGCTCAAAGGCTTGTCAGTTCGGCGACACTACGGTGGGAAGCCGCGAGTTTTTCTCTTAGTTTGCCCGCCCCACCTCCACCCTTGCCTTTGCTTGCACCCATACCCCTACTTCGACCGTTGCCCTTGCTTGCAAACGGACTGTCATCACCCGCCCGGTCGCCCCTGCGGAGCCTCCTCGCTCGACCGGCGTGGGCAGAAGGGACTTGCATGACGCTCACCGACGCCCGGCCTGATCCGGCCCCCTTGCCGCCCGTACCCGAGCCCGTTGGGGCGGCGCGGTCCGGCGGCCCACTGCGGCTCGCCGTGCTGGTGGGGGTGGTGGTGCTCATCGGTCTCCGAGGCGGACTGGAATGGCTGGCCATCATCGGCGCCCTGGTGGTGATGATCTTCCTGCATGAGCTGGGCCATTTCGTCACGGCCAAGTGGTCCGGCATGAAGGTGACACAGTTCTTCTTGGGTTTCGGGCCTCGCATTTGGAGCGTGCACCGAGGCGAGACCGAATACGGCATCAAGGCCATCCCGGCGGGGGCCTACGTCAAGGTCATCGGCATGTACGACGTCGACCAGGTGGAACCGGGCGAGGAGGCTCGCACCTACCGCCAGAAGAAGTACTACCAGCGCGTCATCATGGCCGCGGCCGGCTCCACCACGCACTTCTTGTTGGCCCTTTTGCTGATCTTCGGGGTGCTGGTCGGGGTGGGCCGCCAGTCCGACGCGTGGGAGATCGCCGCGGTGAGCGAAGGAAGCGCAGCGGCAGCCGCCGGGCTGGCGGTGGGCGACCGCCTGCTCAGCGTGGACGGTGTATCGGTCATCGCTTGGGACGCCATGCCCGAGGTCGTCGGCCCTCGTCAGAACGACACCGTGCCCATCGTGTTCGAGCGAGACGGCACAACCCGCACGGTGACTGC
>JANPEN010000036.1:0-7662 GCA_031422955.1 Acidimicrobiia bacterium | reverse complement strand
GCCGACCGTAGTGCGCCTGACCCTCAGCCGCAGTCCAGACCGACGCCTAGTCGCAGAGCAGACCAACGACTTGGCGGGCTGGTGCGCCGAGTGGAATGAGGCGCACCACCCAGAAACCGGGGACGGTGAGCACCAGGTGGGAGCCATCACGGTCGGCGAGGACGTCGTAGCGAAGCCAGGAAGCCACCAGCCGTCGGGCCTTCCAGGTGATGCCAGGTTCCAAGGCGTGCAGGGCCGTGTCGGTGACGGCCAACATCAACCGACCCGGCATCGAGGCGCGGCGGGCCAGAAAGCCCAACGACGCGGTTGCCACGGGGGCGGTCGGTAGGTCGGAGGCAAAGGCCCCGGTGACCAGGACGGGCTGATCGACAAACGCCTGCACCCGATCCGCAACGGTGGTCATGGACAGATCATCGACATGCCGACTGGCAATCTGAAGCACGATTCTGCGGGCGCTCTCTCGGGCGAACTGTGGGGCCAAGCGGCGGACTAACGGGACTAGCGGAGACCGCCGCCGGTGAGACCGAGGAGGTCCAGGGCCTCGGTCAGCTCCTCGTCGTTGAGCAGACCTTGTTCCAGGACCAGCTCGCGGATGGACCGCCCGCTGCGCAGGGACTCTTTGACGATTGCGGCCACCGTCTCATAGCCCAGGCGGGGGTTGAGGGCCACGGCCACCTGCGGGGTGGCCTCGGCGTAGGCCCGGCATCGCTCGACATCGGCTTCGATGCCGCTCACGCAGCGCTCGGCCAGCAACCAGCTGGCCTTGGTCAACAACCTGATCGACTCCAGCAGGTTGTGGGCAAGCACCGGAACGAACACGTTGAGCTCGAAGTTGCCTTGCGAACCGGCGAAGGCGACCACCGCGTCGTTGCCGATGACCTGGGCGCCCACCTGGGTGACGACCTCGGGGATGACGGGGTTGACCTTGCCCGGCATGATCGAGCTGCCAGGCTGGAGTTCGGGCAAACGGATCTCGGCTAGACCGGTCCGAGGTCCCGACGCCATCCAGCGCAGGTCGTTGGCGATCTTGATCAGGCTCACCGCCAACGTGCGCAACTGGCCGCTCAGCTCAACCAGGGCGTCGCGGCCAGACTGGGCCGCAAAGTGATCGGGTGCTTCGCTGAGGGCCAACTCCAGGCGCCGGGCCAAGGCGCCGATGACCTGGTGGGCGAAGCCGGGGGGGCAGTTGAGCCCGGTGCCGGTAGCCGTGCCACCCAGGGGTAGACGACCGACCCGTACCAGCGTCGCCTGCAGGCGTTCCCGGTTCTCGGAGATCTGTGCGGCGTAGCCACCGAACTCTTGGCCCAAGGTGATGGGGGTGGCGTCCATCAGGTGGGTTCGGCCCGCCTTGACCACCGAGGCGAACTCAGATGCTTTGGCCCGAAGGGCGTCGTGCAGATCATCGAGGGTGGGAAGCAGTTCCGCGCTCACCGCCTCGGCCGCCGCGAGATGCACCGCGGCCGGAAACACGTCGTTGGAAGACTGGGAGGCATTGACGTCGTCGTTCGGATGCACCCTCCGCCCGGACCGGCTAACCAGGCTGGTGATCACCTCGTTCATGTTCATGTTGGAGCTGGTCCCGGACCCGGTCTGGAACACGTCGACGGGGAAGTGCTCGGCGAAGCCCCCCGCGGCGATGGCCTCGGCCGCCTCCGCGATGGCTTCGCCGTCGGCTGGCGGCAGTTGGCCGAGAGCCACGTTGGCGCGAGCCGCCTCGGCCTTGATCAGGGCCAAGGCCCGCACCAGGCGCGGATCGAGTCGCTCGCCGGACACAGGAAAGTTCTCGATGGCCCGCTGCGTCTGGGCCCCCCACAACGCGTCGGCGGGTACCTCCACCGCGCCCATCGAGTCGTGCTCAATGCGCACCGCAGGGCGGGGATCGTTGGTCGCGGCGGTTGCGGGCGCGGGCGGCACGGTAGGCGGGTTCATTGCCCGGCGACGCTAGCTACTGAGCTCAACTCGATGAGCCGGGGCGCCGATGTTTCGGGTTGTGCAGATGGACCGCGCCGTGTTGCTGGCCCACCATCATCCTGACCAGCGTGAACGATGCGTTGTATTCGGCCGGCGGCCGGTGTGCCGTCGCTGCCTGGTGCTCTACCCGCTGTTGTTGGCCGTGTTCGTCGCCACCGCCGGGGGCGTGTTCGATGTTGTTCCTGCATCGTGGCGTGAGCCGTGGTTGTGGTTGCTGCCCCTACCCGCGGCCCTGGAGTACAGCGGCGAGGCTTTCGGCCGGCTGAGCTATTCCATTCGTCGCCAAGTGCTGGTCAGCGTGTTGCAGGCCGTGGGCGGCGGAGCCGGGTTCGCGTGGGAGTTACAGGCGGATTCCACGGTGTCGTTCTGGCGGGCCACGGCAAGCTACGGCGTGGCCGCGCTCACGGTGACCGGCATGGGATGGCGTTCACAAGCCAACCGCCGGGCCCGAGTGCTCTACCAAAGCTCCCTCGACGCCGCCGAAAGTCGACTCTAGGAGCTCCCCTCTGCTGACGAGACGCGGCTGGGACAGGACGCCCGGCGTCAGGACCGCCCGGGCTGAGGGATGAGCGCTCCGGCGTTGATCGCTGCGGAAAACCGGCGGGAATCCTCAGCGGCGTAGGCCGCGACCTGAGCGTTGACGGCGGCGGTGGCCTCGACCGCGGCGACAACGTCGGCCAACTTCGCGGCGGGGATGGCGCACATGGTCTCGGTGCTCGGGATACCCGTACGCACCCGGCTGAGCGTGCAGCCGACGCTCGCCGCGACCTCGCCCTGCTCCTTGGCGACCGCCACGATTTGGCACTGCGGCTTGCCCTCGACCCGGAGGCCGGGCAGCGCGGCTGACAGCACCATGAGCGACTCGGCGGTGAGGCGGCGCCGAGACCGGCCCAGTCGGTGGAGGTCACCCGTGGATCCTGCCACCCTTCGGGGCCATGTCGCTTACCGGTCGGCCTCCTCCTGCGTGGCGGCACCAGGTGGGACCGCCGGAGGTTGGCTACGATCTCTGACCGCCGCAGTTTGGGTGGCTACTTCTTGGCCGCCTCGTAGTACGGGTTGGCGCCCTGCGCGTGGTCGGTGACGTCGACCACGTTGAGGATCTCGGGGACGTTGTCCTTGATCGCCACCTCAATGCCCTGGCTGAGCGTGACAGAGGCCATGCCGCAGCCCTGGCAACCGCCGGAGAGGCGCAGGTAGGCGGTGTCGTTCTGGACGGCGACGAGGTCGGCCCGGCCACCATGGCTGGCGATGCTCGGGTTGATCTGGTGCTCCAGCACCTGGAGGATGCGCTGGGCCACATCCCCGGTGAGGTCCCCGGCCGGCGGGGCGTTGGCGGCGCCCACGGCGGGGCTCCGCGACGGCGCACCGGGGGGCCGGTTCGGGTTCGTGATGGTCAGCCCGGGTTTCAGCAGGTCGCGGGACATGCCGAGCGTGGCCCCGGTGAGGCGCTCGACGCTCCCGGCGGGGATGACGACGGTGAGGTCGTCTTGGTGGATCACGGTGTCCCTCGTCGAGGCCGCGTCGACCACGTCGAAGTACAGCTCATAGGTGTACTCGCCTTGGGCCGCCCCTGAGACCTCAAGCCACAGCGCGAGCTTGCCCCCGTCCGGTTCGCTGGCCCGGATCTCCTGCACATTTTTGTGAGCTTGGGGGGTGACGGCTAGCAGCGGCGCGGCGGCCTGGTCTTCAGCCTCGCCGTGGTGCTGGATCCTGTCGTGCACCCCGGAAGGATAGCGCATTGGGGCCCGATGGACGAGATGGCGCCATACTGTGGGCCGTGCGGGTTCTGCTTCTACTGCCGACGGCAACGTACCGCGCGCCCGACTTCCTCGCTGCCGCGGCCGCTCTCGGGGTCGAGGTAGTCGTCGGATCCGAGCGGGCGCAGGCGATGGCGAAAGATATGGGCGACCGCGCCATTGTTGTCCCGCTCTCGGACCCGAGCGCCGCGGCGGACGCCATCGAAGCGCTGCACCGCAGGTCCCAGGTGGCCGCCATCGTCGCCGTAGACGAGCAGGGCGTGGTGGCTGCCGCTACAGCGTCGGAGCGGCTTGGGCTGCGCCACAACCCGCCCGCCGCCGTCGCCATCACGAGAGATAAGGCGGCGATGCGGGTCGTCATGGGGGCTGCAGGGCTCCTCCAACCGCCGCACCGCCTCCTGTACCCGGGAGACGACACCGCCACTGCGGCGGAGGCGGTGGGCCTGCCGTGCGTCGTGAAGGCGATGTCGCTCTCCGGCAGCCGCGGCGTGATCCGGGCGGACACCGCAGCTGAGGCGGTCGCCGTCGCCGAGCGGGTGCGCGCCATCGCCGCCGACGCCGGCTCCCCCCCCGATGGGCCCGTGGTCCTCGAAGCGTTCGTCCCCGGGGTGGAGGTGGCGGTCGAAGCGCTCCTGCGAGGCGGCCGGCTCCACGTGCTCGCCACCTTCGACAAGCCCGACCCGCTCGACGGCCCGTACTTCGAGGAGACGATCTACGTCACCCCGTCGCGCCACCCGACGTGGGTGCTCGCCCACTTGCACGACACCGTCGGCCGAGCGGCCGCCGCCATTGGCCTCCTCGAGGGGCCGATACACGCCGAGGCCCGTATCACCCCCGCGGGCGAGGTCGTGGTGCTTGAGGTCGCGGCCCGCTCCATCGGCGGCCTCTGCGCCCGGACACTCCGCTTCGGCGCCGGCATCAGCCTCGAAGAGGTCATCCTCCGCCACGCCCTCAACCTCCCCCTCAGCGACCTCGGTCGGGAGGTTGCGGCGGCCGGCGTCCTCATGGTGCCGATCCCCCGCAGTGGCACCCTCCGGCGGGTCGAGGGTGTCGAGGCGGCGACGGCGATCCCGGGCGTGGCTGGGGTGGAGATCACCGTCCTCGCCGGCCGCCCGGTGCGGACCCTGCCCGAGGGGGACCGCTACCTCGGCTTCGTGTTTGCCCGAGGTGAGGACCCCGCGAGCGTCGAAGCATCCCTCCGGGCCGCGCACGCGTGTCTCGATGTGGTCATCGAGGATTGCTGACCGGCGGGCAGCTGGCATCGCGCCGGTAGCCTCGCCTGGTGCGCACACTGCTCGTCTCCACCTACGAGCTCGGGCACCAGCCGCTCCACGTCGCCTCCCCGGCCGCCGCTCTGCTCGCGGCCGGCCACGAGGTGCGGGCCCACGACCTGTCCGTCGAGCCGTGGGACCCGGCCCTCCTCGACGACGTCGATGCGCTCGCCCTGTCCGTGCCCATGCACACCGCCATGCGCCTCGCCGTCGCCGTCGCCACCGACGCCCGAGCCCGGCGCCCCGACCTACCGATCTGCTTCTACGGGCTCTACGCGCCCGTGGGGCGCGACGCCACCGCAGGCAGCCTCGCCGACCGGGTAATCGCCGGGGAGTACGAACCCGCCCTCGTGGCGTGGGTCGACGGGCTCGCCGCCGCAGTCCCCCAACCCGCAGCACCCCGACCCGACCGTGACATGGCTGCCGGCGAGGAGGACGCCGTCAGCGTGCACCTCGGGCGGGGCGGCTTCCGGCTTCCGGCCCGCCACCTGCTGCCGCCCCTGGACCGCTACGCCCGCCTTGCGATCGGGGATGAGGAGCGTCTCGCCGGCTACGTCGAGGGGAGCCACGGGTGCACGTTCCGTTGCCGCCACTGCCCGGTCCCCACCGTCTACGACGGCCGCATCCGCATCGTGGACCACGAAGTGGTGGTGGCCGACGTCGACGCGCTCGTGGCCGCTGGTGCTCGCCACCTCACGTTCGGGGACCCCGACTTCCTCAACGGCGCCAAGCACTCGCTTCGTCTCGTGCGCGCCATCCACGAGCGCCACCCCGATCTCACGTTCGACTGCACGACCAAGGTCGAACTCGTGCTGCGCCACGCCCACGTCTGGGAGGAACTCGCTGCCGCGGGGTGCCTCTTCGTCACCTCAGCGGTTGAGTGCGTGAACGACGAGATCCTGCAGCGCCTGGACAAGGGCCATACAACGGCCGACGCGGCTGCCGCCGTGGCCCTCCTACGTACCCACGGGATCGAGCTGCGCCCCTCGCTGCTGCCGTTCACCCCTTGGACGACCCTCGGAGACCTCGTCGCCCTCGTGGACTTCGCCGTCATCCACGACCTGGCGCCGAACATCGAACTCGTCCACTGGAGCATCCGGCTGCTCCTCCCCGAGGGCTCCCTCCTGCTCGGGCACCCCGACCTGGCGCCCCACCTCGGGGACTACGACGTCGCCGCCCTCGGCTACCGATGGAACGCAGCGGACCCCGCGGTCGACGCCCTCCAGGCCAAGCTCGCTGCTCTCGTGGAGGCGCAGAACACCGCCGGCGCACCACCGGCGGCCACGTTCGCCGCCGTCGCCGCCACGATCCGCCGGGCCGCCGGTCTCACCGCGGAGGCGCCGCAGGTGCCATGGGCGGCCGAGCGGCCACGGCTCACCGAAGCCTGGTTCTGCTGCGCGGAGCCCACCGCCGGCCAGCTCGGCGCGCTGCGCCCAGCAATGCTGACACCTGCCTGACCTTACGCAACAGCCCGTTGGCTTGACGCAGGCGCGTGAGAACGGTCCCACGGGTCAGCCGCCGAGGTAGCTCATCTCGACTTTGCGGAGACCGATGGTCTGCGAGGACCTGGTTTCGGAGTACCGGTCGGCACGGTTCGTCCAAAGCCCGCACACCACTTCGTCCAACATCTTGTCGCTCGCACCGGCCCGCAGCACCTCGCGCAGGTCGGTCCCGCCAGTGGCGAACAGGCAGGTGTAGAGGACACCCTCGGCTGAGAGGCGAGCCCGGGTGCAGTCACTGCAGAAGGGTTGGGTGACCGAGCTGATGACGCCCACCTCCCCGGTTCGGTCTCGGTAACGCCAGCGCTGCGCCACTTCGCCCCGGTAGGAAGGGCCTACCGGCTCGATCCCGAACTCCCGGTCCAGCATCTGCACGATGTCCCGAGCCGGTACCACGTCGTCGAGCCGCCAGCCGTTGGTGGTGCCGACGTCCATGTACTCGATGAACCGGAGGGTGTGCCCGGAGCCTTTGAAGTGGCGGGCCATGTCGAGGATGGAGCCGTCGTTGACGCCCCGTTTCACCACCATGTTGATCTTGATGGGGGTGAGCCCTGCTTCGGCGGCGGCGGTAATCCCGTCGAGCACCCCCTGCACGCCGAAGCCGACATCGTTCATAGCCGCGAACACGGCGTCCTGCATCGAGTCGAGGCTGACCGTGACCCGCCGCAGCCCC
Source organism: Acidimicrobiia bacterium (assembly GCA_031422955.1). Taxonomy (GTDB): domain Bacteria; phylum Actinomycetota; class Acidimicrobiia; order Acidimicrobiales; family CAIXPF01; genus CAIXPF01. The sequence continues at coordinate 491 of JANPEN010000036.1, read as the reverse complement.
GCCGCCGCCAGGTCCTGGGCCTTGCGGCCCAGCAAGGCACCGTTCGTGGTGAGGGTGACCTCCTCCAGATCCGGGATCAGGGACAGCTTGGCAATGAGGCCCTCAATCCCCTTGCGTAGAAGCGGCTCCCCGCCCGTAAGGCGGATCTTGCGGACCCCGTGGCGCACAAAGGAGCGGGCCACCCGGTCGATCTCCTCGAAGCTGAGCAATGCTCCCCGGGCCAGGAACTCGTAGTCGCGGTTGAAGATCTCCTTGGGCATGCAGTACGTGCAGCGAAAGTTGCACCGATCGGTGACGGAAATGCGTAGGTCCCGAACAGGCCGGCCCAACGTGTCTATGGCGCTCATCGTCTACAGCCGCTACGCGAATGACTGCCCGCAGCCGCAGGAACGCTCGGCCTTGGGGTTCTCGATGTGGAAGCCGCCGCCTTGGAGGCCGTCCTTGTAGTCCAAGGTGAGAGTCGACCCGGCCAGCGCCCAGCACATTGCCGG
>JANPEN010000035.1:0-17999 GCA_031422955.1 Acidimicrobiia bacterium | reverse complement strand
CGCCGATCGGGAAGACAGGGCACAGCCGCATCGGGCGATCATGAGATCGGACAAGCTCACCATGGCGTTCACCGTGGATCTGGCCAAGTTCAGCTACGACCCCAGCCGGCGGGCGGGGGTGGAGAACAAACGGGTGCTCATCACCGGCGCCGGCAAGGACGGTGGTATCGGCCAAGCCTTTGCCTTGTCGGCCGGCCTCAACGGGGCCGCGGCGGTTGGCGTTCACTTCCACCGCTCCTACGAGGACGGCTTCGACCTGGTCGGCAAGCTGCGCGACCAGGGGGTCAACGCCTTTCCGGTGCAGGCGGACGTGACCAACATGGGTGATCTGTGGGCCATGCGCTCCTACGTCATCGACCAGATGGGTGGTGCTCCCCCCAACCTCGTCATCTGCAACTCGGGCCTGACCGAGCGGGGCTATTCCTTCGGCCGGGCCTTACGAGAGGTCGACAACGAGCCGCTGGCCGTGCGCAGGGCCAGGGTCCGCCAGCACTTCATCGACAACCTGGAGGAATCCCGCCTGGTGCTGGACACCAAGATCGACGGGTTCCTGGCCATGACCCACCTGTGGGCAGGGGAGGCCGTCTATCACAACGAGGCGTTGCAGTTGGTCTACGTCTCGTCCCGCCAAGCCATCGACCCCGGCATGTCGGTCCCCGGCTACGCCATCTCCAACTGGGCGGTGTTGCAGCTACCCAAGGTGCTGGCGGTCAACCTGGGCAAGGCCTCGGGGCTGGTCTCCTCGCTCTCGGTGCTGTACCCGTTCGTTCGCACCGGTATGACCGACAGCTATGCCGACAACCCCAAGGTGTTCGGCCGCTGGCAGTCCCGCATGTTGGAGACCTACGAGGCCTCCGAGGCCTGCTTGCAGCTCCTGGCCCGCCCGGCGTCGGAGACAGACCAGGGTTCCTTCGAGTTGATGGTCGAAGCAGCCGACGCCGGAGCAGCCGCCGACGCGGCCAGCGCGGTCAACATCAGCTGGCACCAGGTCCACCTCGACGTCCGCGAAGAGCCACTGGCCTGGAGCGCCGACTCGGCGCTTCTCCGGTAAGCACTTCGCGCCGACTCGGGTTATTGCTGGCTGCGGGAGCGGAGGCGGCGCATGCCTCGCAGCCAACGCTCGGGGTCGGTGGCCTTGCGGATCACGTAGTCGCCCACCTCGGGGTGAGGCAGCACGAAGAACCGTCCCGTGCGGATGGCGTCGAGCACCGCCTCCGCTACCTCCTCAGGCTCCTTGATGCCGTCGGTACCCCCGTCGCCCAGCTGCTGGGGCGCCATGGCCGTGTTGACGCCCTGGGGGCACAGCACCGAGACCCCGATGCCCTCCTCGCCGTGGGTGATGGCCTCGAACTCGGCCAGCTTGTGCGCCGCCGCGGCGGCCTGGTTCGCCGCATCGCGAGCGCGCCGGTTACGGTCAACGCCGCAACGACGTGCTTCATCGGCCAACTGTTCGGGTCGGCCAACTCTCTGGGGAGGATCCGGGTGGCAACGACGACTCCGGTGCGGGGCTCGACACCGAGCGCTCGCGACCTGGTCCGTCCGACCTTCAAGCAGCCGCGCAAGCGTCTGCCTTACCCCTTCGGTCTTTACCAGACCGCGGTGGGCAAGAAGTGGGTCATGGCGGTCACAGGCATCATGATCATGGGCTTCGTGCTGGTCCACATGATCGGCAACCTGCACATGTACGAGGGTCCGGAGCGTTTCAACGCCTACGGCGAGGCCTTACGGGACCTCGGCGGCCACCTCATCCCTCGCACCTGGGCTCTGTGGGGCCTGCGGCTGGGGCTGATCACCGCCTTCTTCCTGCACATCCATTCCGCCGCCACCCTGACCATCATGAACCGGAAGGCCCGGCCCCAGGGCTACCAGGCACCCCGCCACTACGCGGCGGCCAACTTCGCTTCGCGCTCCATGCGGGCCACCGGCGTGATCATCCTGCTGTACCTGATCTTTCACCTGGGCGACCTGACCTGGGGCTGGTTCCTGGGCGATGACTACATCCGCGGCGATGTCTACAACAACGTCACCCGCTCGTTGTCCAACATCCCCATTGCCATCATCTATATCCTGGCCAACATAGCGGTGGCCGTACACCTGTACCACGGAGCCTGGAGCATGTTCCAGAGTCTCGGCTGGAACAATCCAAAGTTAAACGCCGCCCGACGGCTGTTCGCCACCGGCTTCGCCGGGCTCATCTTGGTCGGCAACCTGAGCTTTCCCATCTTGAACCTGGCCGGTGTGGTCAGCCAGGACACTCGAACCACCCCGTGCGCCGAGCACAACGGCCAAACCACCGACAGCTGTTTGGGAGCGAACCAATGAGCGGCATCGGGTATCTCGACGGCAAGGTCCCTCCCGGGCCCATCAACGAGAAGTGGACCAGCCACAAGTTCAATGTGAAGTTGGTCAACCCGGCCAACAAGCGCCGCTACGACATCATCGTGGTCGGCACCGGTTTGGCCGGGGCCTCGGCGGCGGCTTCGCTGGGCGAGCTCGGCTACAACGTGAAGGTATTCACCTTCCACGACTCGCCACGCCGTGCCCATTCAATCGCCGCGCAGGGCGGCATCAACGCAGCGAAGAACTACAAGAACGACGGCGACTCGGTGTTCCGCTTGTTCTACGACACCATCAAGGGCGGAGACTTCCGGGCCCGTGAAGGCAACGTGCACCGCCTGGCCGAGGTTTCGGTAGACATCATCGATCAGTGCGCCGGCCAGGGGGTGCCCTTCGCCAGGGAATACTCCGGGCTGCTCGAGAACCGCTCATTCGGAGGCGCCCAGGTCTCCCGTACCTTTTACGCCAGAGGACAGACAGGCCAACAGTTGTTGTTGGGCGCTTACCAGGCCCTGGCCCGCCAGATCCGCCTCGGGACCTGCACCCTCTACAACCGCACCGAGATGTTGGACCTCGTCGTCAAAGACGGGGCCGCCCGCGGGATCGTCACCCGTGACCTGCTCACCGGCGAGGTGGTCTCCCACGCCGCCCACGCAGTGGTGTTGGCCACCGGCGGCTACGGCAACGTGTTCTACCTTTCGACCAACGCCATGGCCTCCAACACCAGCGCCATCTGGCGGGCCCACAAGCGGGGCGCCTACTTCGCCAACCCGTGCTACACCCAGATCCATCCCACCTGCATCCCCGCCAGCGACGACTTCCAGTCCAAGCTGACCCTGATGTCGGAGTCCTTGCGTAACGACGGTCGCATTTGGGTGCCCAAGAGCCCCACCGACGCCCGCTCCCCCGACCAGATCCCCGAAGCGGACCGGGACTACTACCTGGAACGGCGCTACCCCGCCTTCGGCAACCTGGTCCCACGCGACGTGGCCTCCCGTAACGCCAAGACCCAGGTCGATGAGGGACGCGGCGTGGGGCCCTTGAAGAACGGCGTCTACCTCGATTTTGCCGACGCCATCGGACGACTCGGGCCCGAGGTGATCAAGGAGCGTTACGACAACTTGTTGGAGATGTACGAACGCATCACCGACGAGGATCCCTACAAGGTCCCCATGCGTATCTACCCGGCCGTGCATTACACCATGGGCGGGTTGTGGGTTGACTACAACCTCATGTCCAATGTGCCCGGGTTGTACGTGTTGGGTGAAGCCAACTTCTCCGACCACGGGGCCAACCGACTGGGGGCCTCTGCCCTCATGCAAGGCCTAGCCGACGGGTACTTCGTGTTGCCTTACACCATTGGCGACTATCTCGCCTCGATGCTGGGCGAGAAACCCCTCGACACCGCCGACCCCGCCTTCCGCCAGTCTGAGGCCGAGGTGGCCGATCAGGTCAGCCGGCTTTTGGCCCTGCGGGGCAAGCACACCGTGGACCAGCTCTATCGCAAGTTGGGTGTCGACGTGGTGTGGGCGAAGTGCGGCATGGCTCGCAGCGCCGCCGGTCTGACCGAGGCGATCAGCGATATTCGGGCCATTCGCGAGGAGTTCTGGTCCGACATCAACATCACCGACCAGTCTCAGACCATGAACCAAACCCTGGAGAAAGCCATGCGAGTGGCCGATTTCATGGAGATGGCCGAGCTCATGTGCGCCGATGCGTTGCATCGCGAAGAGTCCTGCGGCGGGCACTTCCGAGAGGAACACCAAACCGCAGACGGCGAAGCGTTGCGCAACGACGACCAGTTCGCCTACGTGGGGGCCTGGGAGTGGAACGGTGAGAGCGGCCGCCAGCAACTCCACAAGGAAGAGTTGTCCTTCGAATACATCAAGTTGGCGCAACGGAGCTACAAGTGAGCGGATCTTCCCCAACCTCCAGCGCCCATGGCGCCACCATGCGCATCACCTTAAAGGTCTGGCGTCAAGACGGGCCCAGCGCCCCGGGCGCCTTCGAGACCCACGAGGTTCCCGGCGTCTCGCCTGACATGTCCTTCCTAGAGATGCTCGACGTGGTGAACGACCGCCTCACCCTGGACGGCAAGCGGCCCATCGTGTTCGAGCACGACTGCCGCGAGGGCATCTGCGGCAGCTGCGGCATGATCATTAACGGCGTGCCCCACGGCCCCGAGCGCGGCACCGCCACCTGCCAGCTGCACATGCGTAAGTTCCACGACGGCGACCAGATCGTGGTGGAACCGTGGCGTTCGGCCGCCTTCCCGGTGCTGCGGGACGTGGCCGTGGATCGTTCGGCCTTCGATCGCATCATCGAAGCGGGCGGCTACATCTCCACCCCTACCGGGGCCGCCCCCGACGCCAACCTGACCCTGATCCCCAAGCCGGTGGCCGACGCGGCCATGGACGCTGCGGCCTGTATCGGCTGCGGGGCTTGTGTGGCTGCCTGTCCCAACTCTGCCGCCCAGCTCTTCACCTCGGCCAAGCTGGCCCACCTCAACCTCATGCCCCAAGGCCAGGCCGAGCGATGGGCCCGCACCGAGGCCATGGTGGAGACCATGGAGGCCTATTTCGGTTCCTGCACGAACCATGGCGAGTGCCAGGAGGCGTGCCCGAAGGAGATCTCCATTGACTTCATCGCCCTGATGAATCGGGACTACGTCAAGTCCAAGCGCAAGAACCGCCAGCTGCTCTCGCAGAACCGCTGAGCTGAATGGGGCTGGCGGGCAAGCGCTGACACCCCGTTCGCGTGCACCGACCGTGGCCCGCCCCGCCCGACGATCCTCTCGAGACACCCGCCGTGCCGGGGCCGAACGCGAGCTAGAACGCTCCGGCCGGGGTCGAAGGGCCAGGTCGCGTTTGGCCTTGCCCCGGCCGGGTTTCGGGCTGCCGGGCTCTGACCTGCGTCAGAGCCTGCTGGCGTTGCTGCTCAATAGCACCACCAGCTTCGTGGCCGGGGCCACCCTGGCTTCCATGAGCGGCACCTTGAATGCCTTACCGGGGCTGTTGGTGTTGGCCCCCGCCGCCATCGGGCTGCGGGGCAACGTGTTCTCGGCCCTCGGCAACCGGCTGTCCACCACCGTGCACCTCGGAACGTTTTCCTTCTCGTTGCGCCGGGACAGCGCCTTCGGCCAGAACGTGGCCGCCTCCATGGTTCTCACCCTGGGCATGTCGCTGGTGATGGCCATAGGGGCGGGCCTATTGGTTCTGGGGCTGGACATCTCCGACTCCCCCGATGTCATCTGGAAACTGGCCCTGGTCTCTATCCTGGGTGGGACCCTGGCCTCCCTGGTGGTGTTGGCGGTCACCGTGGGCCTGACGTTGGCCGCGGTGCGTTACGGCTGGGACCTCGACAACCTGGTCGCGCCGACCGTTTCCACCATGGGCGACGTGTTGACCATTCCCGCCCTGTGGCTGGCCGCCCAGATGGTGGACATTCCCATCGTGAGCCCGCTGCTTTCAGTGGTGCTGATCGTGGTGGCCATCGTGGTGTCGATCCTGGCCTGGCGCAGCCCGCTCGACACCTTGCGGCGCACGGTGCGAGAGTCCGCCCCGGTGTTGATGGTGGCGGCCGGCCTCTCCAGCCTGGCCGGTCTGGCCCTGCAAAAGCGGCTGGAGATCTTCGAAGAACACGCCGCCCTGTTGGTCCTGCAGCCCGCCTTCGTGAGCTCGGCGGGGGCGTTGGGGGGGATCTTGGCCAGCCGGCTGGCCACTGCCTTCCAGCTGGGAACGCTCGACCCCGACGCCGTTCCGGGACGGGGTTCCCGGCAGCTGGCCGGCGTGGTGCTGGTCTTGGCCGTCCCGGTGGCGTTGTACAACGCGGCGGGCAGCCAACTCACCGCCGCCCTGCTGGGAAGATCGGGTCCTGGACTATTTTCGCTGATGACGGTGTCGATCCTGGCCGCCGCGGTAGTCACCTTGTTCGTCGTGGCGGCGGCCTACTACTCGACCGTGGTGGCCACCCGAGTCGGGCTCGACCCCGACAACTACGGCACTCCGGTCGTCACCTCGTCGGTCGATTTCGTCGGCGCGTTGACCCTGATCGTGGTCGTGCTGAGCCTGGGTATCGCCTGACCTGGGCGGGGAAACGGGACGAATCGGCGTCGATTCGGCGGAAAACCGTTAGTCGACCAGGTTGATGCGTAGGCCGCAGAGGGTGACCTGGTCAGCGGTGTGGGCCACCCCTCGGGCGTGGGCCGCTTTCAGCAACGCCGTTGGTCTGGACGATGACCATGTAGCCGCCGTGACCGCCGCGGCGTTCCAGGTAGCGACCGCCGGCGGTGCCTTCCGCTCTGGGCGACACCACCTCGATGAACTGATTTCCCACGGGCACCAGGGCGATCTGACGAATGCGGATTCACCTGGGGCTCACGGTAGCGGCTGCCAGGTCTCCGCGAACCCCGCCCCGCCGCCCTCGCTGCGCCACATTCCTGTCCGTAGCGTGCCCGAGGGGGTAACGGTCAGCGACTGGCCCCAAACATCGTCACCGGCCCCCTCAGCGTCCTCGACGGTGCTCCACACCACGTACGGGTCGGGGCCCCCCGGGGCCGTTCCGGCCGGGTTCATCAGGCCGTGTCTCCGACGCTCGTGGGAGAGGGCGGCCACACCCCGATGGCTGCGCCAGCCGAACCCGTCCAACTCGTAGGCATCGTGGCCCAACAGCACCTCGCCCCGCACCCGGGCTGGTTGTTCGTAGCCGTCGTCAAGGGGGGCGAGCACGCCGGGGTCGAGTTCCCAATCCAGCTCATAGCCGAGCGGAACCCGCTCGCCCCGATCAGCGGCGGGATGGTCCAGCACCAACGCGAAGGCTTCCAACCCGATCGACCAGTGCTCGAAGGGTTGTTCCAGATTGTGATCGGCCCACAACCCATTGCCCCGTAGCTCCAGGGTCTTTCCCAACGGAACCTCATCGGCCAGTGCCACCACCAGCTCGCCCTGGCGGAACACCGCGGTGCTGTACCAGGCCAGCCGTTGGGTCGGCCAGCGCCACAGTGCGATGTGGCCACCAAAACTGGCTCGGGGCGACCAGAACTCGAAACTGAACAGGTCCGGCTGGGAACTCGGCCGCTCGGCTGCCGCGGGGAAACCGAAGCCGGTTGTGGGGGCGAGCTCGCTGGCCGGCTGGCCCTCATCCACCTGTTTGCCTCCCGTCCGCTCCGGTAGCCTCGGGCCTGCATGGTCCTCTTCGCCAGTCGAGCATGGGTCGAGCGCCTAGACCAGGCCCTGAGCACGGTGAAGGCCAGCGGCCCGCCCCTTCGGTTGTGTTACCGATTTCGGGCCGGTGCCGACGTAGTTGGCTACGACCTGTTGTTGGGTGAAGGGATGCGAGCCCAACCGTGGGACTCAGCCGACCCGGTGGACCCGGACGGGGCGAATGCAGCCGGCGAGACAGGCGAGCCGGTGCCTGACACGGTGACCGACACGGCGACTGACACGGTGACCATCAGCCAGAGTCTGGCCATGGCCCTAGGGGTGGCCTGCGGCACGGTGTCGGCGCAACGGGCCCTACTGGGAGGCGACATCGAGGTCAGCGGGCCTGTCACCGCGCTGGTCGCGTGGCGCGACTGTCTGACGAGGATCGACGGAGCCTGGGTCCCCTTACGGGCGGACACCGAATGGCCGGAGCCCACCGTCGACCCGACCTAAGCGATCAGGGTCAGGGTCAGCGGAGGTCCGCCTACTCAGATCAGCTTCAGCTCGGTGACCGCGTCGCGCTCCTCCACCAGCTCCGCCACCGAAGCGTCGATCCGGCCGCGGGAGAACTCGTCGATGTCGAGGCCGGTCACGACCTGGTAGTTCCCGTCGACGCACGTGCAGGGAAACGAGGAGATCAGCCCTTCGGGCACGCCGTAGGCGCCGGTGGAGGCGATGGCCATGGACACCCAGTCGCCCTCGGGGCTGCCCAGGGCCCAGGTGCGCACATGGTCGACGGCGGCGTTGGCGGCCGAGGCGGCCGAGGAAAGGCCCCTGGCGTCGATGATGGCCGCGCCCCGCTTGGCCACCGTGGGGATGAAGTCAGACTCCAGCCAGGCCTGGTCGTTGACCAGGGTGGCGGCGTTGCTGCCGTCGATCTCGGCGTGGAAAATGTCGGGGTACTGGCTGGCCGAGTGGTTGCCCCAGATGGTCATCTTCTTGACCGAGCTGATCGGCCGGGCGACCTTGGCCGCTAACTGGGCCACCGCCCGGTTGTGGTCGAGGCGGGTCATGGCGGTGAACTGGCCGGGGTTCAGCTTCGGCGCGTTGCGCATGGCGATGAGGGCGTTGGTGTTGGCCGGGTTGCCCACCACCAGCACCTTGACCGCCCGGGAGGCCGAGTCGGACAGGGCCTTGCCCTGCACGGTGAAGATGGCCCCGTTGGCGGAGAGCAGATCGGCTCGTTCCATGCCGGCCTTGCGCGGCATGGCCCCGACCAGCAGGGCGTAGTCAGCGTCGCCAAAGGCGACATCGGCGTTGTCGGTGGGGACCATGCCGGCCAGCAGGGGAAAGGCACAATCCTCCAGCTCCATGCATACGCCGCCCAGGGCGCCCAGGGCCGGGGTGATCTCGAGCATCTGCAGCACGACGGGCTGGTCCGGCCCGAGCATCTGGCCGCTGGCGATTCGGAACAACAGGCTGTAGCCGATCTGGCCGGCAGCCCCGGTGACAGCAACACGCACGGGTGACTTCATGGGCGGCAAGCTAGCGAGCCCGCCCGCGCCAGCGCTAGCGAGCCCGCCCCGAGCGGGCACCCTCACCCGGCCCGACCGAATTCGTTCTGGCACCCCTTCGGAACGAATCGGCACCGATTCGGCGCGAGGTTTGGGCGGTCTGACCAGGGGGATTGTGAATTCGTTCTGGGCCGGGGGCGGCGGCTGCAAGACTGCTCGACCGTGACCGACGCCGTTTCGCTCCCTCAGGGATTCTCCGCCCACGTCGCCAACATCGGCATCAAGGACACCACCACCGATTTCCTGGTGGTCGCCTCCGAGGTGACCGCCACCGCCAGCGCGGTGTTCACCCGCTCCCGCTTCGCCGGGCCCTCGGTTCTGTTGTCCCGCCTGCACGTGGCCGACGGTCAGCTACGGGCCGCCCTGGTGGTGTCCAAGAACGCCAACGTTGCCACCGGCCCGCTGGGGGCGGCCAACGCCGCTGAGCTGGCCGAGGGGGTGGCCAAGGCGCTCGGGTGCCCGCCCGCCGATGTGCTGGTGACTTCTACGGGGGTGATCGGCCGTCCCTACCCAATGGAACGGATTCGCGACCACCTGGCCACCTTGGCCGGCGGCCCCTACGCGGTAACCGACGCGGCGGTGGCGGCGACCGCCATGATGACCACCGACACGGTGGCCAAGTTCGCCCAGGCCCAGGTGGGTGAGGCCCGTATCGTGGGGTTGGCCAAGGGCGTGGGCATGATCGAGCCCGACATGGCCACCATGATCGCCCTGGTCTTCACCGACGCCGCCGTCGCCGCCAAGGACCTTGATCGATGCTTCCGGGCCGTAGTCGAACGCAGCTTCAACAGCCTCAGCGTGGACACTGACACGTCCACCTCCGACACCGCCGCAGTTCTCGCGAACGGGCTGGCCGGCCCGGTGGACCTCGGCGCCTTCAGCGTGGCCCTGGAGGAGGTATGTCGTTCCTTGACCCGACAGTTGGCCAGGGACGGCGAGGGGGCCACCAAGTTGCTGGTGGTGACGGTCAGCGGGGCGCGAGACGACCACCAGGCCAAACGGGTGGCCAAGGCCATCGTCAACTCGCCGTTGGTGAAAACCGCCGTCCACGGGGCGGATCCCAACTGGGGGCGGGTGGCCATGGCCATCGGCAAGGGCGCCGAGGAAACCGACATCGACCAGGATCGCGTGGTCATCCGCTTCGGCGATCTGCAGGTGTACCCCGGCCAGTTGGACCAGACCGACCTGGATCGCCTGGCCGAGACCATGGCCGCCGACGAGGTGACCATCACCGCCGACCTCGGCATCGCCCAAGGATCTTGGACCGTGTTCGGCTGCGACCTGTCCGACCAGTACATCCGCATCAACGCCGACTACACGACCTGATCGCCGCCGCCGGCCAGCAAGAAGGCCCTTGTTTTGACAGCAGAATGGGTCTGGCTCGGGCGGTGGACCCATTCGGCCGGGCGGGCGGGTTCGGGGCTAGGCAGCCTCGCGGGCGGGGAGTCGGTACACGCGGCGGGCGGTGCCATGGAACAATGCAGCCCGCTCCTCGTTGGAGTATCTAGCCGATACCTTCTTGAAGGCGTTCCACAGCACCGCATAACTACACGACTCACTGTCCACTGGAAAGTTCGACTCGAACATGCAGCGGGAAGGGCCGAAGGTGTCAATACACCAACGGAGCTCGTCTCCCCAGTGGGCCAACAACTGATCCGAGGTTGGCGGCTTGTCCCAGGTCTCAAAGCCGGCGCCGTAGCGGCCCATGCCGATGCCACCGACCTTAAGGGTGACATTGGGGGCGGCGGCCAAACGTGCCATCGACGCCCGCCACAGGGCGAGCACCTCGGCCCGGTGCCCGGCGTAGGGGCCAATCCCCAGCGGAGCGCCGATGTGGTTGACGATGATGGACACCTCGGGCCGGGCGGCGGCTAAGGCGACCACATCTTCGAGCTGCGGATGGTACTGCCACGCCTCGAAGCTCAGTCCCATACTTCCCAGTACGGCGAGGCCGCTACGGAAATCGTCGTGCGAGTAGAGATGCGGCGGCGGGTTGGTGTGGGACACGGCAATGGCATCGGAAGCGTCCCACGCCCCTACATGGCGGACACCCCGAAAGCGACCCCCAGCCGCGGCCACATGGGCCTCGAGCACCTCACCAACGGCAGCACCCAAGGTCAGATCGGCGTGACCGACGATGCCGGCGATGCGGGCTCCCGGCGTTTGCTCGCTGCGGGCCGCCCGCTCGGCCACGAACTCAGTTTCACCCACCGGCCGCAGCGCCACCGGGCCATCAGGGCGGTAGCTGGCGGCGCAGTCGATGAACACGGTATCCACCACGTTGTGGCCCGAACCGGTGTCCAGACGCAGATCCTCCAGCTCGTAGCGAGGATACCGCTCGGTAGGTTCGGGCCACAGATGGTGGTGGGGATCGCAGATCTCCAGCTCGGGCTCGAGCACCTCTTCAACGGTCAGGGCCAGCCAGTCTCGCTTCATGGCCGGACCCTAACCGGCTCAGCCGTCGAGCAGGGCCCGGAACTCCTCAATGGTGCGCACCGGGTCGGGACCGATGGGGTTCACGTTGAGCACCGTCACCCCTGCCTCCCTGAAGGCGCCGATACGTTCCTTGAGATAGCTCTTCGGACCAACCAGGTGGGCTTTCTGCAAGAAGTCGAGCGGGACCTTGGCCGCCGCTTCGTCCTTATGGCCATCGAGGTACAGATCTTGGATCTCGATCGCCGCTTCCTCATAGCCGTAACGGCGAGCCAGGTCGTTGTAGAAGTTCTTGTCCCTGGCCCCCATGCCCCCCCAGTACAGCGCAGTCTGGGGTCTGGCCGCATCGAGCACCTTGGCCTGCGCGGCGCCGACGAGATCTTCGCCGATGGCCAGCAGGCCCCCAGCCGAGATCTCCAAGGGGGCCAGATCGCCAGAGCGCTTGGCCAACCCGGCCTTGAGATCGCTCCCCCACACCTGCTGAAACCGCTCGGGCTCGAAAAAGACCGGCAGCCAACCGTCGGCATGGGCGGCGGTCTCGCGGACGGAAAGACCCTGCAGGGACGCCCACCAGATGGGCACGGTGGAACGAACCGGATGGTTGATGAGCTTGAGCGGCTTGCCCAGCCCGGTGCCCTGGCCGGCCGGTAAGGGCAGCTTGACCACCTTGCCGTCATAAACCAGCGGCTCGCGCCGCAGGGTCATGCGGACCACGTCGATGTATTCGTTGATGCGCTGCATCGGCTTCTCGTAGGCCATGCCGTGAAACCCCTCCACCACCTGGGGACCCGAAGCGCCCAGGCCCAGGATGAAGCGCCCGTCGGAAACCATGTCGCAGCCTGCCGCGGTCTGGCCCATCAGGGCTGCGGTGCGGGAGTACACGTTGACGATGCCGGTGCCGATCTGGAGCCGTTCGGTGACAGCAGCCAGGTAGCCGTCCTGGCTGATGGCATCGAAGCTGTAGGCCTCGGCCAGCCACACGATGTCGAGCCCGGCCTTCTCCAACTCCACCACCCTGGCCACGTTTTCCTTGAAGCTGCCCGTGTATCCCATCGACATGGCCAGTTGCATGGCCCACCTCCCGGTTCGGTTCCGACTGAGAGCGGACGCTAACCGAAGCTGGGCTCTAGCCTGAACGTCATGTGGCTCCTCATCGTGATCGGTGTCGTGGTGGTCGCCTTGGTGGCCCTAGCCATCTACGACGTCACCCAGCGCCGACACGCCATCTTGCGTAACTTTCCTGTGGTCGGCCATCTGCGCTACGTGCTGGAAAAGATCGGCCCCGAGCTGCGCCAGTACATCGTCACCGACAACGACGAGGAGCGGCCCTTCTCCCGAGACCAGCGCCGGTGGGTGTACGCCAGTGCCAAACGGGAGAACGACTACTTCGGTTTCGGGTCCGACAACGACTTCGATCGGGCCAACCCCGGCTACGTCATCGTCAAACACAGCGCCTTTCCCCATCCCCCGGTGGCGGCGGACGCCGATGTCTCCCACCCGGTGCCGGTGGCCAAGGTGCTCGGCGCCTGGCGGGGGCGGCCCCACGCCTTTCGCCCCCCTTCGGTGGTCAACATCTCCGGCATGAGCTACGGCGCGTTGTCGGGGGCGGCGGTGGAGGCACTCAACCGAGGGGCGGCCCTAGCCGGCTGCTGGCAGTCCACCGGCGAAGGTGGCTTGAGCCAGTACCACCAAAAAGGGGGCGACGTGGTCTTCCAGATCGGCACCGGATACTTTGGGGTACGCGACGGGGCAGGGCGCTTCGAGCTGTCCCGGCTGGTCGACCTAGTGGCGGCCAACCCGGTTCGGGCCATCGAGGTCAAGCTTTCCCAAGGGGCCAAACCGGGTCTGGGAGGACTGCTGCCGGGGGCCAAAGTGAGCAAGGTCATCGCCGAGGTGCGTGGTATCGAAGTAGGCAAGGATTGCCTCTCCCCCGCATACCACCAGGTATTCTCCGACGTCGACTCCATGCTGCACTTCATCGAGGTGGTAGCCGAAGCCACCGGCATACCGGTTGGTATTAAGTCAGCGGTAGGAGACAGCGGTTTTTGGGCGCAACTGGCCCAACGCATGGCCGCCACCGGCACCGGCGCCGACTTCATCATCGTCGATGGCGGCGAGGGCGGCACCGGAGCGGGACCGCTGGCCTTCACCGACCACGTGGCCCTGCCCTTCCGCATCGGCTTTCCCCGGGTCTATCGAGCCTTCGCCGAAGCGGGACTACACCAAAAGGTCGCCTTTGGGGGCTCGGCCAAGCTCGGCTTTCCCGAGGCCGCCCTGCTGGCTTTGGGAATGGGTTGTGATTGGATCAGCGTGGGGCGCGAAGCCATGCTCGCCATCGGCTGCGTGCAGGCCCAGCGGTGCCACACCGACCACTGCCCCACCGGTGTAGCCACCCAAAGGCCGTGGCTGGAACGCGGCCTCGACCCCGAACTCAAATCGGTGCGCTGCGCCAACTACGTGATCACCGTGCGCAAAGAACTCCTCCGCCTGGCCCACGCCTGCGGACAGAGCCACCCCTCCCTGGTCGGCTTGCAACGCCTAGAACTACTCGACGGCAACGGCGGCGCCGCCGAAGCCAGCACCGTGTTCGGCTACCACCCCGGCTGGGGCCTCCCCGACGCCGAACAAACCGCCGCGGTAAACGAACTGGTGCGATAAATTCTTGCTGTCGTGCTCGCTGCCCTGCTCGCTGTCGCTCGCCGGGGGTCGGCGGTTCGCTGGCGCTCACGCGCCGACCTGCGCCCTCCCGGGTCGTGCAAAGCACCGCTCCCCAGCACGGGTGGTTGGGCGCCAGCGCCAACCCTCATCCAGATGGGACAGCTGCATGGACCCGCCGGCGACGCCAAGGTTGGGTCGGCAACGCGGGCACAGCCCGCCGCTGGCACCTCGGGGACCGACAGGGAACCGAGCAAACAAGCATCCCGACTAACGGGAGGGACGCTCGGGATGCACGATGCACACCGGCCGGGTGGTCTCATGGGGCAGCTTCAGCGAGGTAGAGCCCAGCAGCAGGCCCCGCAGGGTCGACTGGGCTCGGGCGGCCACCACGATGAGGTCGGCATCCACCTCGTCGGCCACCGTCACCAGGGCCTCGACCGGTTGATCGTCGATCATGCGGGTTTCGAAGGCCACTCCGCCCGTCGCCAAAGGCTCGCACCAGCGCTGGGTGAGCTCGGCTTCACACTCGGCCCGCAACCGGACGAAATCGAGCGGCGGTTTGGCCTTGCCCACATAGGAGAGCGGCTCGAAAGCGTGCACGGCCACCACCCTGGCCCCCAACGGTGCAGCTAACTGCGCCGTCCAGCTGACGGCGGTGAGCCCGCCGACGGAACCCTCGACGCCAACCACAATCACTCGGACGGTCATCGGTTTGTTTCCTCGAGCTTCTTGCTGGTCTGAAGCGACCACACGACGGTTACGGTCAGCACCACCGCGATGAACAGCAGCGAACCCAAAGTGGGAAGGTGGTACCAGCGCGAGATGAGCATCTTGATACCGACGTAGCCCAAGATCACCCCGAGCCCCTTGTTCAGATGAACGAGCTTGTCCTCGGTGCTGGCCAGCAGGAAGTAGAGCGAGCGCAGACCGAGGATGGCCAGGGCGTTGGAGCTGAAGACCACGAACGGGTCACGGCTGATGGCCAAGATGGCGGGCACCGAGTCCACCGCGAAGACCACGTCGGTGGCTTCGATGAGAATGAGCACCACGAACAACGGGGTGGCCAGACGCCGACCGTTGACCCGGGTGAACAGCTTCTGGCCGTCGTAAGCGGAGCTGACCGGGATGACGCGCCGCACCAGCTTGAGGAGGGGATTGTCCTCGGGATGAATCTCGTGCTCGTTGCCCCTGGCCACCTTGACCGCGGTGTAGACGAGGAAAGCCCCAAAGACGAACATCAGCCATTCGAAGCGGCTGAGTAGGGCCACGCCGGCGAACACGAAAATGGCCCGCAACACCAAGGCCCCGAAGATGCCCCAGAACAACACCCGATGCTGGAACTGCTTGGGCACAGAGAAATAGCCGAAGATCACCGCCCAGACGAAAACGTTGTCGACCGACAAGCTCTTTTCGATGATGTACCCGGTGACGTACTGGGAGGCAGCCGTACCGCCCAACCAGCCCCACACCACAAAGGTGAAGCTGAGCCCGAGGGCAACCCAACAGGCGCTGGAGATGACGGCTTCCCGCACGCTGATGACGTGCGCATCCTTGTGGAGCACGAAAAGATCGAGCAGTAGCAGCAGCAACAGGCCGACGAGAAAGGCGATCCATCCGGCGATCGGCACGTCGAAACGAGGTAGGTCGGCCGTGCTGGCCTCGCTGGCAAGAAGAAACACTCGGAGAGTATAGAAGAGCAGCCGACCTTGGCCGCTGGGCCTGCCTACCGGCTGGGGCCTGCCTACCGGCTCGGCCTGGCCTACCGGCTCGGCCTGCCTACCGACCCAGGCGGGTCAACCAGGATTCGATCAGGGCGCCGGCGATGGACATGCCACCGCGGGGACAGGGGGGCAGGGCGTCGGCCCGGTACCAACCGGCCTCGACGATCTCCTCTTCCTGCAGCACCAACTCGCCACCGGCGTAGCGGGCGGTGAAGCCGACCATGAGCGAGTTGGGAAACGGCCAGGGCTGGGAACCGAAGTAGGTCACATCGGTGATGTCGACCCCGACCTCTTCTTTGATCTCCCGGATCACGCACTGCTCAAGGTTCTCCCCCGGTTCCACAAAACCAGCCAGGGTGGAATAGAACCGGCCAGGGAACTGCCGACCCCAGGCCAACAGCGCCTCTTCGTCATCACCTTCGCCCCGGGTGACCAGGGTGATGGTGGCCGGGGAAAGACGGGGATAGGCCAGCAGCCCGCAATCGGGGCACTTGCGGGCCCGCTCGGCGGTCTGGGCCACGGTGGCGCTACCGCAACGGCCACAGAAGCGATGGGTACGGCCCCACGACACGATCTGCTCGGCTCGACCGGCCAGCACCCACAACGGCTCCTCGATCTTGCCGTAGAGCTGGCGCAGCGGCACCCACATATGGTCCTCTGGCTCCTCGGTGCGCTCCGCCACATCCACGCCGTAGACCCAGGTGCCGTCGAACATGCTGCCCAGCACGTGGCGGGCTTCGTCGGCGACGGCCTCCAGCCCCTCTGGCAACTGGTTGGGGATGGCGAACCCCTCGGACCGGGCCGACACCAGGATCTCCCCCCGTCGCACGATCAGGAACAACGCCGGATGATCATCGGTGGCAGCAGCACGCATATGAGGCTCAAACACGCCCGCATCGTAGGCGCGGTTGGCCCGGGCGGCGCCGCTCAGTGCGGCAGGGCGAAGCGGGCCAGGGTCTGACGCTGGCCGAGGGCGACCTCCGCTACCAGCCGCCCGGTGGCAGGACCGAACTTGAAGCCGTGGCCGGAGCAGGCCGAGGCCACCGTGATGGGACCCACCCTGTCGATCACGAAATCCTCGTTGTCGGTGGACGTGTACAGGCACGTATCCGCCGCCACCGGCTCGGGATGCACCCCGGGCAGGACCCGCTCGGCTTGGGCACGGACCCTGGCCAGGGCGGCGGGATCCAACTCGAAGCTGCGCCGATCGGGATGCACGGGGGCGCCCACCATGTGTTCGCCCAGCTTCACCCCAACCCCTGGCTCGGACAGCCCGTAGAGGACGAAGGCCACGTCGGGGGAGTGCTCGATGAAGCTGGGCCACACGTGGGCGGGGTCGCGTGGTGCGAAGTGAGCGGGTTGTTCCCGGGTGACTCGCAACGAGGGCAGCGCCACCACCCCGGCCAACAGGTCCTGCACCCAGGCCCCGGCCGCCACCACCACGTGAGGGGCTCGATATACCTGCTGGGCGGTGCGGACCTCGGCCACGTCACCGTGCACGGTGATGGCCTCGACCATCTCGTCATAGCGCAACTCCGCGCCGTTGCGGCCCGCACCGGCCGCCAACGCCGCCACCGACCGGGCCGCCCACACCCGCCCACCCTGGGGCTGGTACAGCACCGGCCCGGTGAAGGCGAAGCCCCCGAAGCGCTCCCCGGCCGCGGCCGGCTCGAGGAGCTCGAAGGACTCGCCCGCCTCCCGCAGCCCTGCGGCGCTGGCCGCCACTCCCTCGCCATGACCGAAATCGATGCCGCCGGTGAGCTCCAACAACGGCTGGTCGCCCTCCGCCTCCACCTCGCGCCACAGCTCCAGGGCGTGACGGGCCAGTCGAACGTAGTCCGGCTGGGGGTAGGCGAGGCGGAAGACACGGACCCCACCGTGACTGCTGCCCCGATGATGGCCGGCCTCGAAGCGTTCCAGCACAACCACGTCGAGACCCAAACGGCTGGCCCACCAGGCGGTTGCCGCGCCCACCACCCCAGCTCCCACCACCACCAAGTCGGCTCGTCGCATCGGGCGGAATCTAGCCAAGCGACCCCACCGGCACGGGTCAAAACCGCAACCGGGCGACCCGTTGGGGCCGCCCGGTGGCGTTTTCAGCTCAGGACGAGCTCAGACGTCGGCCTCAGTGCACG
>JANPEN010000034.1:0-5532 GCA_031422955.1 Acidimicrobiia bacterium | reverse complement strand
GGCCGGCGTGGGCGATCTTGCCTTTCTCGGGCTCGAGCATCCTTCGTTGCGCCCCGGTGTCCTCGAGGACACGCTGTGGTGGGTGAGCGCGCTGGCCGGGCTGGGGGCTGAGGTCACGCTCGGTCTGGGGGTGGTGGTGCTGCTCATCTGCGGCAGTCGCCCCGTTGCCCCGGCCGGCATCGAAACCTCCGGCCGAAACCGTTTTCGCACCGTCACGGGCAACGGTCGCGAACTGTGGAGCAGAGCAGGCGGGGGCGGCTGGGCAAGATCGGGGATGTCCCTCGACCTGGCGGTAGCTCTGGCCGGGGCGGTCACCTATGCCTTGGTGGTGGCAGGCATCAACGATAGGGGAGCAGGGTGGTTGCCCGGCTCGGTGCAGCTGGCGGTGGCCGCCATGGCCACCTTGATGGTGGTGCACGTGGTGATCGAGGGGGGCGCCCGCGATCGGCTGGTGCTCACCCTGGTGGCGGCCATGGTGTTGCACCAGATCGCCCTGCTGGAGCAGGTGCTGGTCCTGGGTGGTCCCCGCCGCCCGCTCGAACCTCGGGGCTTCGGGCCGGCCATGGTTGGAGACCCCCGCGTCGCCTGGCTGGCCTTCGCCGCCGCCTTGGCCATGGCCGCCGCGCTGGGCGCCCCCGCCCGATCGAGCTCCCCCCGGTGGGTCAGCCGGGCCCACCGCGCTGCCCCGGATCGGCGGCGCTCGAGCAGCGGCGAGCCTGGCAGTTGGGCGGTACCGGCGCTGTGCATGACCTTCGCCGCGGGGGCCTTGGTGTGGACCTCGCGCCAAGACGGTCCCCGCCCCGCCGCGCTGGTCTGGTGGGCAGCCGCCACCTTGACGCTGGGGCTGGTGCGCACCGTGTGCTCAGGGCGCGATCTGCGGCGTTTGGGGGCGTTGGTGGACCTGACCAACACCGATGAGCTTTCGGGGCTGTTGCACCGCCAGGCCATCACCGCGGCCCTGGCTCGAGCGACCACCAGCGGGCCGGGCTCCCTGCTGATCATCGATGTGGATCGTTTCCGGGACATCAACCACTACCTCGGCCACGAGGCCGCTGACGACGTGCTGCGCCAGCTGGGGGCGCGGCTTTCCCGTCATGCCGGCCCCCGTGAGCTGTTGGGTCGCTTGGGGGCTGACGAGTTCGCCCTGATCACCCCGGCGGCGGCGCCCGCCACGGCCATGGCGGTAGCTCGGCGGGTTCGAGATCTGGTCGAGATCCCCTTTCAAGTGGGCGGCGACCTGGTGCGCGTCGATCTCAGCGTGGGTATCGTCAGTTGGGTCGAGCATCCGCCCCGGGTCGATCAGCTGCTCAGTCAGGCCCATGAGGCCCGCCGGCTGGCCCGCGAACGCGGCGTCGCCATCGAACGCTGGGACCCTGAACGCGACGCCATCGCCACCCGCCGCCTGGCCCTGGCCGACTCGTTACGGCGCAGCGTGCGCCGCGAAGAGCTGCTGCTGCACTACCAGCCCAAGGTCCACATCGGCACCGGGGAGGTGCTGGGGGTGGAGGCCCTGGCCCGCTGGAACCACGAAGGCGAGATGATCTCGCCAGAGCTGTTCATCTCCATGGCCGAGGAAGCCGGTCTGATCGCCAGCTTGACCAGGGCCCTGCTCGATCAGGCGCTGGGTCAACTGGCCCGTTGGAACGCCGAGGGTTTGCACCTGACCGTGGCGGTCAACCTGTCGCCCCGCAACCTCCTCGATCCCGCCCTCCCCCGCTTGGTCACCCAGCTGCTGAAGCGTCACGCCATTCCTGCCCGCCAGCTGGTGCTCGAGATCACCGAGACCACCCTGATGCCGGACCGTTCCCGCTCGGTGGAGGTGCTGGAACGGCTGCGGGGGCTGGGGGTGGGGTTATCCATCGACGATTACGGCACCGGCAATGCTGCCCTGAGCTACCTGCGGGACTTCTCCGTGGATGAACTCAAACTGGATCGTAGCTACGTGGCCGCCATGGTGTCCGACGTGCGCACCTACGCCATCGTGCATTCCACCGTAGCCATGGGTCGCCAGCTCGGCCTGACGGTGGTGGCGGAGGGGGTGGAGCGCATCGAGGAGGTCGACGCCCTCACCCGCTGCGGTTGCGAGATCATCCAGGGCTACCTGGTCTGTCGACCATTGCCGGCCGAGGAGCTAACTGTCTGGCTGCATCAGCGGGAAGCGCTGCGCGCCGATCGTGAGATCTTGCGGAGAACCGGCCGGGGAGGGGGAGGCGCCGAAGGCACAGCCCCCGAACTAACGTGAGTCCCCGGTGAGCGAGATCGTCGTTGTCACAGGACATTCCGGAGCTGGACGCTCGACCGCTGCTGATGTGTTCGAGGACCTCGGCTGGTTTGTCATCGACAACCTGCCCCTTTCCTTGATGCCCAAGGTGACCGAGCTCACCGCCGCGGTCCCCGGCTCTCAGTACGAGCGGGTGGTGTTGGTGGTTGGGGCATCCCCGGATCTGGTCGACGTTTCCTCCGCGCTCATCCATCTGCGTGAGGCAGGGGCGCAGGTCCGCACCTTGTTCCTGGAAGCTAACGCCGACACCCTCATCCGCCGTTATAAAGAGGCCCGCCGCCGCCATCCATTCCTGACCGGTTCCCTGGCCGAGGCCGTCGTACAGGAACAAACCGCGCTGGAGGAGTTGCGGGGCTTGGCCGACCTGGTCATCGACACCACCGATCTCAACGTGCATCAGCTCAAGGATCGGGTGCTGCGAGCGTTCTCCTTGGGCGACCCGGCCCAGCGCATGCGCACCGCAGTGGTCTCCTTCGGCTTCAAGTACGGCCTGCCTCTCGATGTCGATGTGGTCCTCGACTGCCGGTTCCTACCCAACCCGTTCTGGGTGCCGGAGCTACGGGAGTTGACCGGCCAGGACGAGGCGGTGCGGGACTATGTGTTGGGCCAAGAGGCGGCCAAGGAGTTTCTCGATCGTCTCGGCCCGCTGCTGGACACCGTGGTGCCGGCCTATCTGAAAGAGGGCAAGGCCTACCTCACCATCGCCTTCGGGTGCACCGGCGGACGGCATCGCTCCGTAGCGGTGGCCGAAGCGGTGGCGACCATGCTCGGCGGGCTCGGGGTCCTGCCCGAGGTGTCCCACCGAGACATCGACCGCTGAACCGCGCCGCCCCTACACTGCTCGGGGCCCAGTCCAGGACCAAACGGGTTCCAACGAGGGGATCCGTGATCAGGAGGCAGACATGACGGTACGAGTTGGTATCAACGGGTTCGGGCGCATCGGCCGGAACTTTTTCCGGGCCGTGACCCAACAAAACGCTGACATCGACATCGTGGCGGTCAACGACCTGGGTGACCTGAAGACCATGGCCCACCTGCTGAAATACGACTCGGTCATGGGCCGCCTGGGGGTTGACGTCGCCGTGGTCGAGGGTGGTATCCAGGTGGGGGACAAGCGCCTCACCGTACTGGCCGAGCGAGATCCGGCCCAGCTGCCGTGGGGCAAGCTCGGGGTTGATGTGGTCATCGAATCCACCGGCGTGTTCACCGCCCGGCCCAAAGCTGCCTTGCACCTGGAGGGTGGCGCCCCCCGGGTGATCGTGTCCGCCCCCGCCGACGGGGCCGACGCCACCTTCGTGGTTGGCGTCAACGACGGCGAGTTCGACCCGGCCAACCACAAGGTCATCTCCAACGCCTCCTGCACCACCAATTGTTTCGTGCCGATGGTCAAGGTCCTCGACGATGCCTTCGGGGTGGAGAAGGGTCTCATGACCACCATCCACGCCTACACCAACGACCAGAACCTGTTGGACCTACCCCACAGCGATTTGCGCAGGGGCCGCGCCGCCGCCATCAACATCGTGCCCTCCTCAACCGGGGCGGCCCGAGCCACCGGCCTGGTCCTGCAGGCTATGAAGGGCCGCCTCGACGGCACCTCCTTCCGGGTGCCGGTGCCGGACGGGTCCGTTACCGACTTCACCGCCGTCCTCGCTCGTGATGTCACCGTCGAGGAGATAAACGCCGCCTTCGCCACCGCCGCGTCGTCGGGGCCGTTGGCCAAGGTGCTGGTGTATTCCGAGGATCCGATCGTGTCCTCCGACATTGTTGGCTCACCCGCGTCATGCACCTTCGATGCGCCCCTCACCATGGCCATCGGGTCCCTCGTCAAGATCATGGGCTGGTACGACAACGAGTGGGGTTACTCCAACCGCCTGGTCGATTTGGTGGAGATCGTGGGCAAGGCCAACCACTGATGGCTGTCTTCGGCGTGCCCACGCTGGAGGATCTGCCCTCGGTGGCGGGAAAGAACGTGCTGGTGCGGGTGGATTTCAACGTGCCCATGCAGGACGGCGTCATCACCGACGATCTGCGCATCCGGGCTGCCCTGCCCACCCTGGCCTGGCTGCAGGAACAGGGGGCGGCCCGAGTGGTGGCCTGTTCGCACTTGGGTCGCCCCAAGGGCCGTCCCGACGCCAGGTACTCCATGGACCCGGTGCGGGCCCGGCTGGCCGAGCTGGCCCCGGGGGTCGAGCTGCGGGAGAACCTGCGCTTCGATGCGGGGGAAGAAGCCAACGATCCCGCCTTCGTGGCCGGGCTGGTCGAAGGTTTCGACCTGTTCGTCAACGACGCCTTCGGGGCTTCCCACCGCGCCCACGCCTCCATAGTCGGCCCACCCGCGGCGGGGTTGGCTTCCGCCGCCGGCCGGTTGATGGCCAGGGAGGTGGAGGTGTTGTTGGGGGTGCGGGTCCACCCCGATCGTCCGCTGGTGGCGATCCTGGGTGGCTCCAAAGTGAGTGACAAGCTCGGCGTCATCGAAGCGCTGCTGGATGTCTGTGATCAGCTGCTCATCGGTGGAGCCATGTGTTTCACGTTCTTTCTGGCCCAGGGCAAGGGTGTGGGTGCCTCGCTGGTGGAGCCGGACCGGGTGGATACCTGTCGGGCGTTGCTGGCCCAGGCCGGTGAGCGGTTGGTGCTGCCGGAAGACATCACCGCGTTGGGCCCGGGGGGCAAGCTGTTCGACCCCGGCGCCGGGGGAGAGGTCCGTCAGGCCGGCACCAACCTGCCCCGGGGCTGGATGGGGGTCGACATCGGCCCCGGCACCGCCGCCGCCTTCGGTGATCACATCGCGGAGGCCCGCACGCTGTTATGGAACGGCCCGATGGGGGCGTTCGAAGATCCCCGTTTCGCGGCCGGCACCCACGCAGTGGCCATTGCGGTGGCTGCCTGCCGGGGTTTCACCGTGATCGGCGGGGGTGATTCCGCTGCCGCGGTGGCCCAGTTCGGTTTGGCCGACCAGATCGACCACGTCTCCACCGGTGGCGGCGCCAGCCTCGAGCTCATCGAACACGGCGACCTCCCCGGACTCGACGCCCTCCGTCACGCCTCCAACGCCTGACCATCCTCCAACGCCAACCTTCCTCCACGAATCGCCAGTACGAAGGGCAAACCCCCATGCGCAGACCTCTGATCAGCGGCAACTGGAAGATGCACCACAACCACTTCGAGGCCATCACCCTGGTCCAGAAGCTGGGCTACGCCATCGACAAGGCTGACCTGGGCTTTCTTGATGTGTCCGTCCATCCCCCCTTTAC
>JANPEN010000033.1:0-4766 GCA_031422955.1 Acidimicrobiia bacterium | reverse complement strand
CCGGTCTGCCAGACCGGGCCGATGCTGATCTTGGCCCCTGGCAACGGCTGCAACGGATCATGCGGCGCAATCCACGGCGCGAACACCGCCACGATCACCAACAGCGCGATGATCCCGAGCGGGAACAGGGGAGCGTCCTGCAGATAGCGCCCGGCACGACTACGGGTACGAACCCGGGTCTGGTCGAAGGGGGTGACGACAATGGCCATGGGAATACCTCAGCGATTCAGCCGGATACGGGGATCGAGCCAGGCGTAGGCGATGTCGAGCACCAAGTTTACCAGCACCACCATCACCCCGCCCATGAGCAGCACGCCCTGCACCAGCGGGAAGTCCCGCAACGTAATGCCGACATAGACCAGGTCTCCGATGCCGGGCCAAGCGAAGATCGACTCGATGACCACGGCCACGTTGACCATGACCACGAAGTTGACGCCGGAGAGGGTGAGCACCGGGATCAAGGAGTTCTTGAGTGCGTGCTTGAGGATCACGAGCGGCTCTGGCACACCCTTGAGCCGGGCCAGCTTCACGTAATCACCGCGCAGCACCTCCAACATGGAGGATTGGGTGAGGCGCATGGTGGCCGCGGCGAAGTACCAACCCAGGGCGATGGTGGGCATCACCAGCTGTTTGGCGCTGCCAGAGCCCGAGGTCGGCAGCCAGCCCAGCTGTACCGAGAACACGAAGATCAGCGTGGTGGCGATGACGAAGTTGGGGACCGACACGCCGGTCAGGGCGATGAACTTGAACCCCCGCGCCGCCGCGCCCTTGGGTTTGATGGCGGTGAGTACCCCGGCCGGTATGCCGATGAGCAGCGACAGCGTGAATGCGGTCACGGCCAGGAGCAGCGATCGCGGTAGACGGTCCAGGTAGACGTCGCGCACATTCTGGTGGAACTGGAACGAGCGGCCAAGGTCGCCCTGCACCAGATCGCCCACGAAGCTGCCGTATTGCACCACCAAGGGGCGGTCGAGACCAAGGGTCTCGCGCACCACCTCCACCTCTTCGGTACTGGCCTCGGCGCCGGCAATGACCCTGGCCGGGTCACCGGTGGCCCGCACGATGAGGAACACCGTCAGGGTCAACAGCAGGAGCGTGATGACGCTGTAGGCAATTCGCCTTGCGATGTACTGCAACATCGGTTCTCTTCGATCGTTCGTGCGCGGTGGCCGGTCAGCTCTTCACCTTCACGTCCTCCCACGGGTAGATGTAGGGATACTGCGGGATGGAGAACCAGATGTCTTCGGGTGGATTCAAGATCTTCGGGCCCTGGGCCATGGTCAAACCGATGTTGTACACATAGGGAAACACGTACATGTCGTTGAAGGAGACTTGCAGTTCCTTCATGACCTTCTCCCGAGCCTTGGGGTCTGTCGATGCCTCGTACTGGGTCTTGAACTTGGCGTCGAGCTCGGGGATGCAGGTGCGTGAGCTGCCGCCGTAGATGCCTTCCTTGCACATGGTGAACACACGCCAGCGGGCGGCCATGTCCCCGTTGAGGCCGGAGATGTTGAGGATGATGCCGGGGAGGGCGTCGGGTCCCTTGGTCAGTGCTTCCACGAACGCAGCCCGCTCCATGCGGTTGAGGGTGGTCTTGATGCCGATCTGGGCCAACTGGGTGATCACCCGTTCCGCCAGCGGGTAGTACGGCGCCAACGGCGTGAGTTGGGGGACCTCGAATCCCTCCGGGTAGCCGGCGTCTGCCATCAACTTCTTCGCCTTGTCCAGGTTGTACTCGTACCAGGCGGGCTTGATGTCGGATTCCTGCAGCGCCCCGGCCAGATCGAACGCGCCCCAGTTGCCGTTGTTGATGCGGGCGAAGCCACCCGTCTCGGCAACGTTTATCTCCTGACGGTTGATTGCTAAGGACACCGCTTGGCGCACCCGCACGTCATGGAAGGGGCTGTCTGGTTTCTCCCAGCCGGGGAACTCGAGCCAGAAGCCCGTGGTGGATCGCTGCAGCAGCCGGAGGTTCTTGTTGGCCTTGGCCGGCTCCAGCAGGGCGCCCTGCACCACGTTCATCAGGTCGATCTCACCGGTCTGCAGGGCTGCGAACCGGGTGGCGTCATCGGTGATGATCCTGTAGATGACGGTCTTGATCTCTGGGGATTTGCGCCAGTAGTCCACGAAGGCTTCGAGCTCGAGCTCGGTGTTGGATGTGTTGCGCACCAGCTTGTAGGGCCCGGCGCCGAGGGGAGCCTGCTTGAAACCGTCTGGCCCGACCTTCTCGTAATAGGCCTTGGGCACGATCCACCCAATGCCGGTGGCCGGTGTGCCGTAGAGGATCAGGAAATCGAGGAACGGCTCCTTGAAGAAGAACGTGATGTTTTTGGCGTCCTTCTTCTCGATACGGTCGAGCTTCTCCTTGAAGAGCTTGTTCTGGGTCCCGCGATAGTTGAGGTACGTGAACTCGACATCGTCGGACGTGACCGGGGTGCCGTCTTGGAACTTGGCGCTGGCCCGGATGACGAAGGAGACGCTCTTGAAGTCATCGGCCATCTCGTAGGACTCGGCCAGGCTGGGCTGCAGCGGGTTGCCGGGGAAGGACTTGATCATGGCGTCGTGGATGGCGTACATGAATCCGAACGCGGTGATGACGTTGCCCGAGTCCTGCGGATCCAACCAGGCGGGCGTCAACGCGGTATGCCAGCCGTAGACGACCTTGCCGGTCGGTTCCTTGCGCGGACCCGTGGTCGTGGTCGACTGCTCGGCGGCGGGCAGCGTGGTCAGGGCATTTAGGGCTTCGATGGGCTTGGTTTGCGCGCTCACCGTCAAGCCGGTGCTCGTCTCTCCGTTGCTGCCGTTACTACAGGCCCCGCTCAGCACGATGAGGCTGGCGAGTACTGCGACGACACGTAAGCGCGTGACCATGAGCTTTTCCCCCTTGCCGCTTGCCTTGCTCCCCTGGGCAAGGTCTAGCGGACGATTGGCAGGGACGGTACTCCTTTGTCGCAAATCCTTCAACCGGTTTCGTGCCGAAGGTCACATTGGATGGGCTACTGTCCTTTCACGCCCGCGAGGCGCCTTGATGGGTAGACCGCAGGGAGGCAGTGGCTATGGGCACGACGTTGCTGGAGGTGCGGGATCTGCGCACCGAGTACCGCACGTTCGGTGGCACACGTGTCCTGCACGCCGTGGATGGGGTGAGCTTCACGCTCGAGGAGGGCCAGACCATCGGCCTGGTGGGCGAATCCGGTTGCGGGAAGACAACCACCTGCCTGTCGGTGGTGCGCTTGTTGCCCGCCGGCGCCCGGGTTACCAGCGGCGAGGTACTCCTTGAGGGTCGTGACCTTCTCCAGTTGTCAGAGAAACAGATGCAAACGGTGCGCGGCAACGAGATCGCCATGATCCTGCAGGATCCAATGGCGTCGCTGAACCCGCTCTTCACCGTCGAGAACCAGGTTCGAGAACCCGCCTACCACCACCGCCATCTGCGTGGCGCGGCGCTCAAGGCGCGGGTAAGGCAGCTGCTCACCTCGGTGCGTATCCCTTCGCCGGAGGTGCGTATGCGGGAGTATCCCCACCAAATGTCCGGGGGTATGCGGCAGCGCATCGCGGGGGCCATTGCCTTGTCGGCAGGCCCGAAGGTGATCATCGCCGATGAGCCGACCACCAGCCTCGATGTCACGATTCAGGCGCAGTATCTCGATTTGCTGAAGAATCTCCAGCACGATACCGGCGTTGGGTTGATCTTCGTCACCCACGATCTGGGCATCGTGGCCAAGATGTGTGATGACGTCGTGGTCATGTACGCCGGCAAGGCGGTCGAGCACGGTCCGGTCCGCCAGGTCTTCGGCGCGGCCCGCCATCCCTACGCCGATGCGTTGTTGCGGTCGGTTCCCAAGATGGGTAGCAAGGAGCCGTTGTTTCGTATCGAAGGCCAACCTCCCAACCTGGCGGACCTGCCGCCCGGTTGCTCTTTTGAGCCCCGCTGCTCGATGGCCCAGGAACGGTGCGCGGCGGCGGTGCCCCCCCTCGTGGAGGTCGGCCCGAACCATCAGGCGGCGTGTTTTCGGGCTCACGAGATGCACGCGCCCACCGAAGCGGGGGTTTCATGAGTGAGGTCGTGCTCGAGATCGATGGACTGAGTAAATACTTCGCCGCCGGTAGGAGCCTGTTCGGCTTGGGCGCCACGGGCCAAGTGAAAGCCGTTGACGATGTCAGCTTCTCCATCGCAACGGGCGAAACGTTCGGTTTGGTGGGGGAGTCGGGTTGTGGCAAGACCACTATCGCCAAGTTGATCCTCCGCATCGAAACACCTACCAAAGGCACCATCCGCTTCAGGGGCAACGACGTCTCTACCCTCTCCGGCAAAGCGCTTTTGGACTATCGCCGCAACGTACAGGCCGTGTTCCAGGATCCCTTCGGGTCGCTCAGCCCCCGTATGCGGGTCCACGACATCATCGGTGAACCGCTCGAGGTCCATACCGCCAAGACCAAAGGCGAGATCACCAAACGAGTGCATGAGGTGCTCGATCTGGTGGGCATGCGGCCCGAGCACGCCCGCCTCTTCCCCCACGAGTTCAGCGGTGGGCAGCGCCAGCGCATCGCCATCGCCCGGGCGCTGGCTACCGACGCCCGCCTGCTGGTGCTCGACGAAGCAGTCTCGGCGCTGGACGTGTCGATTCGCGCCCAGATCATTACGTTGCTGGAACAACTTCAAACCGAGCTCGGGGTGAGCTACCTCTACATCGGTCATGATCTGGCTACGGTGTCCCACCTTGCCCACCGGGTCGGCGTCATGTATCTGGGCCGCTTGTGTGAGG
>JANPEN010000032.1:0-3704 GCA_031422955.1 Acidimicrobiia bacterium | reverse complement strand
GGCCAGCGCCGCAGCCGACAACACCAACCACCACAGCGGCCGGGGCGACCGGCCGCCACGGACAAGTCCGGCGACCATGATCGCGGCTATCAGCAGCGGTAGTTGCAGGACCAACCCGGCCAGCACGGCCAGACGGCCTTGTCTGCTGGCGGCCAAGGCGACCAAAGCGAGGACGGCAACAAGGGCGACCAGGAACCCGATCCCTCGGAGCAGGGTCAGCACCGGCGCGGTGGGGAACGCCGGAGATTCGCTGGGCCGATGACGCGTCGAAGACTGTTTGGAGTTCCGGTCCGCCTCGCCCGGCCGGCCGGCGCAGGAGAGTCGCTCTTCCGCTGCCACGGAAGGCCAGTATGCCGAGCCAAAAGTCAAACCAGACCTGAGCAGATATCTCACTCCCCTCGGCCTGGCGCCCGGCCCGTCGGGTGATCCGCGTTATTCCAGAAGCCGGGTCACCAACAGCAACAGCCGGGGGATGGTGGCTGCCGCCGCGTACTCCGCCGCTAGGGCCAAAAACCCAGGTGGGGGCGGGGGTTCGTGCATCTGGACCAGTACCAGGCCATTGTCGGCCATGGCGTTGACGTACCGGCTCAAGGGCCGATGGATGAAGGGAATGAACACATCTTTCTCGACCTCTTCGATGGACAACTCTTCCACCAGGTAGGCACCGATACGCCAGTACTGCTCGGGCGGGTCCAGCATCTGATCATCGATCCAGCCCGAGTTGGGTGTTTGCAGCAGCGGGTGGTTGAGGAAAAACAGGAACGTCCCACCAGGGCGCAGCACCCTTGCCACCTCGGCGATGGCGTTGTCGACTGCTTCGATGTGCTCGAACACCAAGCAGGCCACCACCGCGTCGAAGCTGGCATCGGCGAAGGGCAGGCCATCCGCCCCCGAACGGCCGTAGAGCGGCCCGCCGGCGCGTTGGCCGGCCAGGGCAATCTGAGCCCGAGTGGGATCCACGCCCACCACCAGGGTGGCCCCGCCGGCCGCCGCCAAGCGCGACAGTTGTCCTTCACCGCAGCCGACGTCGAGCACCCGTTGGGCGCCGGCCAGGTAGCGGGCAGCCAGGGGCAGGATCTGCTCTTCGTACTCGGGGTCCGCGCCATCGGTGAAACCCTCCTGCCACCAACCGGCGTGCCTCTCCCACAGATCCGCGTCGGTCTCGGCGTCGGTCTCGGCGTCGGTCACGGTCGGTTGCCTTTCTCGTAGACGGCCACGGCCACCGCTTCGGGCAGCCACGTTAAGGCCCGCAGCGACACCAGCGAGGCGGTGCGCACTGCTCTGGCACTGCCCAGCTCTTGTACCAGCCGTTTACGGCGGGTCGGGCCAAGGCCAGCAATATCATCCAACCAGGACACCGTCATGCGCTTGTTGCGCAACTGGCGTTGGTAGGTGATAGCGAAACGGTGGGATTCGTCGCGCAGCCTCTGTAAGAGGTAAAGCGCGTCAGATTGGCGGGGGATACGCACCGGCTCTGGCCGCTCCGGTAGGTACACCTCCTCGAATTGTTTGGCGAGGGCGCACACCGGGATCTGGTCGCGCAAGCCGAGCTGTTCCAGCACCTTGACCGCCACCCCGAGTTGGCCTTTGCCCCCATCGACCATCAACAGCTGGGGCGGGTACTGAAACTTGCCCCGCTCGGCCACCGGGCGCTGCTGATCCTCCAGATAGCCGGTGAGGCGCCGGGTGAGCACTTCCTCCATGGCCGCATAGTCGTCGTTGTCGGGCACCCATTTGAGTTTGAACCGCCGGTACTGGTTCTTGGCCGGAAGGCCGTCTTCGAACACCACCATCGAGCTCACGTAGTCGGTGCCGGCCAGATGGGAGTTGTCATAACATTCGATACGCAACGGGGCGGAGGGAAGCTCCAACCAACCCTGCAGTTCCTCCAAGGCCCGGGAGCGGGCATTGATGTCCGACGCGCGGCGCATGCGGTGCCGGGTGAACTCTTCGGTGGCGTTCTGGGTGACGGTGGCCAGGAACTCGCGGCGGTCGCCGCGCTGGGGCACGCGGATCTCCACCTTGGTTTCCCGCTGGCTGGCCAGCCATTCCTCGTAAAGCTCCAGATCGTCGGGTAGCTCGGGAACCAGCACCATCTTGGGGTAGCCCTGGACTGGTTCCTCGTCGTAGAGGCCCTCCAACACCACCCCCACCAGCCGGCCGGGGGGGAGCTCCTCGACCTTGTCGATTACGAAACCTTGACGGCCCACCACCCGGCCTTTGCGCACGGTGAACACCTGCACCGCCGCCTCCAGATCGTCTTCTGCGATACCGATCACGTCAATGTCTTCGTTGCGGGAGCCGACGATCTGCTGTTTCTCGATGGCCTTGCGCACCGTCGCCAGACGGTCCCGAAGGCGGGCCGCCCGCTCGAACTCCAATTCGCCGGCGGCGGCGCGCATCTGTCCTTCCAGGCGGTCCACCACCGCGTCGGTGTCCCCCTCCAGGAACTGCAACAGCTCCTCCACCAAACTGCGGTAGCTGACCGCGTCGATCTCTCCCACGCAGGGTCCGGAGCATTTCTCGATATGGAAGAGCAAGCAGGGCTTGCCCAGCTTGGCGTGACGCTCGAACTTGCCGTCGCGGCAGCTGCGCACCGGGAAGGTACGCAGCAACAGATCGAGCGTCTCGCGGATGGCGTAGGCGTGGGCGTAGGGCCCGAAGTAGCGCACGCCTTTCTTCTTGGCCCCCCGCATGACCAGCGGCCGGGGCCATTGGTCGCCCACGGTGACGGCCAGGTAGGGGTAGGACTTGTCGTCGACCAGGCGGACGTTGAATCGGGGCCGGTGCTCCTTGATCAAGGAGAACTCCAGCATCAACGCCTCGACCTCGTTGCGCACCTGGATCCATTCCACCGACGCCGCCGTGCTCACCATGGCCGCGGTGCGCGGGTGCATCGAGGCGGGGTTCTGGAAGTAGTTGGACAGGCGCTGGCGCAGCGAGCTGGCCTTGCCGACGTAGATCACCCGGCCGGCCGCGTCCTTGAACTGATAGGAGCCAGGGGTTTCGGGGATCGAGCCGGCCGGCGGGCGTTGCAACACCAGCCCATGGTAGTGACCGCCGGCTGACGTTGAGCGAGGCGGAGTTCAACGATCGTGGAGCCCTGCGTTCAACCCGCAGCCAGGAGTTGCTGATCAGGGCGGTCAAGTCGGTGATCACTACTTTCGGGTACCCCTGCAGCTATGGACAACTGGGCCGCTGAGCCTTTTCAGCCCTGCAAGCAGCAGGCACGCGGCGGGAACAATAAACCACCACACAAAGACAGCGAAATTGAGGTCGCATCGTTCTCTCCACTTCCACTCGCAGCCAGGGCACCTACTCCCTGCAGCACGGACAGCATTCCCAACAACTGCCTTCTAGCTAGCACCAGGACGCTCGGTCGGCTCGGCAACCTGGCGGCCACCGACCTCGTTCGAGGTAATGGTCGCTTGCCAACTGCTCCCGGCCCCGTTTGCCGTTCTTCGCCGGCTTGTGTTGTGATGTCTTGAGCCCCGCCGTACCCCCCCAGCGGCCACTTCAAGTAGTCGCTACCCACATTCACGTTCGGTCCGTGCACCCAGGAAGCTCAGGGGGGTCGCCACACCCCACCCAATCTTTTTTGTTTTATCCGACACATTTCCTGGCCGTACCGGTCCGCCTCGACTAACATGGTTCTATGTCAGCGGGCCGGTACGGAGCTTTCATCGATCAGCTCCGACACGATA
>JANPEN010000031.1:0-6162 GCA_031422955.1 Acidimicrobiia bacterium | reverse complement strand
CCTGTGCCCATCGCCTCGGCCTCGATCGGCCAGGTGCATCGGGCCATCACCCACGAAGGGGTGGCCGTGGCCGTCAAGGTGCAGTACCCCGGCGTGGCCGAGGCGGTACGGGCCGACCTCAGCAACGCTGAGCTGCTCTTCGGGGCCCTGGGCCTGGTCTTTCCTGGCCTCGACCCCGCCCCCATCAGCGCCGAGCTACGAGCCCGCATCACCGAGGAGCTCGACTACGGCATCGAAGCGGACAACCAGCGGCTCTTCACCGAGTACTTCGCCGGCCACCCCTTCATCCACGTGCCTGCGGTGCTGCCCGCCTATTCCACCCGCAGGGTGCTGACCAGCGAACTGGCCGCGGGAGCGACGTTTCGCGAGGTCCTGGGCTGGAGTCAGGAGGAGCGCAACCTCATCGGTGAGACGTTGTTCCGTTTCGTGTTCGGCAGCCTCTATCGGCTTCACGCCTTCAACGGGGATCCCCATCCCGGGAACTATCTGTTCGCGCCCGGCGGCCGGATCACCTTCCTGGATTTTGGGTTGGTCCGCCGCTTCGGCCCATCCGAAGTGTCCACGTTCCAACGCATGGTGAGCGAAATGGTCATCAACCGCGATCCTGAAGCCTTCCGGGCAGCGGTGGAGGACGCCGGTTTGCTGGCTCGCGGCGCCCCGGTGAGCACCGAGCAGGTCAGCGAGTACTTCAGCCATTTCTACAGCTTCGTGAACCATTCTGGGCGCTTCGCGTGGACGTCGGACTACGCCGACTCAACCGTCCGCCAGACCTTTGACACCTCCAGCCCGGTCACCCGCCACACCACCGTGCCCGCCAGCTTCGTGCTCATCCAGCGCATCAACCTGGGGCTTTATGCCCTGCTCGGCCAGCTCGCCGCCGTCGCCAACTGGCGTGCCATCGCCGAAAACATCTGGCCCTGGGTCGATGCCCCACCCACCACGGAGCTCGGCCGACGTGAGGCGGCGTGGCGGGAACAGCCGACGTGAGGCGGCGTGGCGGGAACGGCGGGGGTGGCGGGGGTCAGGGCGAGAAGGTGACGGTTGCCGGGTCCTTGTCGAGGCGCTGGCCCTGGTAGGCGGGGTGGCGGAGTAACCGGTCCTGGGTCCACTCAGCGAAGGCCACCTCGACCACCAGGCAGGGCTGCACCCAGCGGGCGGGCCGACGACGTTCGCCATCGTCCAGCACCGCGAAGGGGGGATCGGGTCGCTCCAGCGGGGCCAGCAACCGGCCCAGGCGAACCAGCTCGGCCTCAGTGAAACCGGTACCCACCCGCCCGACGAAACGGAGGTGGCCGGGTGTCTCGTAGGCCCCGACCAGCAGCGATGCTAGCTGGCCGCGGCGACGCCCCTCCCCTGGTGACCATCCGCCCACCACGAACTCCTGGCGCCGGCGCACCTTGATCTTGCGCCAGTTGGGGGAACGGCGACCGACCTCGTAGATCGACTGGCGCCGCTTGGCCACCAGCCCCTCCAAACCCAGCTCGGCCATCTGCACCAGGAGCCCTGGGCCATCCTCGAGGTAGTGGGCGGGCACTCTCCAACTTGGGCCGGGCGCGATCAGTTCACGTAGTAGCTGACGGCGCTCGAGATAGGGCAACGACACCGCCTGGTGATCGGCGAGGGCCAACAGGTCGAACAACT
Source organism: Acidimicrobiia bacterium (assembly GCA_031422955.1). Lineage (GTDB taxonomy): Bacteria > Actinomycetota > Acidimicrobiia > Acidimicrobiales > CAIXPF01 > CAIXPF01. The sequence goes on along the minus strand of JANPEN010000031.1, from coordinate 4,521 downwards.
GCAAGGCCACCGGTACCGCGGCCGCCCTACGACGCACCTCGGCGGGGGCGACGACATGCATCCGCTGCTGGAGACGCCCGAAGGAAGGCCGACCGGCGTCGTCCAAGGCGACCAGTTCCCCGTCGAGAATGGCGGGGCGACCCCCGGTGGCCGCCCCCAGACCGGCCAGCTCGGGAAAGCTGAGCGTCACCTCCCGGGGCCGGGCCGATTGCAGACGCACCGAGCCGTCGCCCAGGACGAAGGCGACGATGCGCATCCCGTCCCACTTGATCTCGTAGGCCCACTGCTCGGCCTGGTCGGGGCGGGGCATCTCGCCGGCCACGGCCCGCATGGGCACAACAGGGAAGGTCAGCGGCGCAGCGGTCTGGCTCACCCGCCTAGCCTGCCAGCCCATCACCCACCGTCCCGGCTGTGCTCGTCTGGCCGCGCTGGTCCGGCCGGCATAATGGGGAGGTGCCGGCCCGAGATCTGACCCGTTTCGGGTGGCTGTCCATCGGGGCGGCCCTGGCCACCATGGGCCTGAAGTTTTCCGCCTGGTCAGTGACGGGGTCTGTCGGGCTGCTTTCGGACGCCATGGAGTCCACCGTCAACCTGGCCGCGGGCGTGTTGATGCTGGTCGCCCTGCGCGTGTCGGCCCAGCCCCCGGATGAGAACCACCAGTTCGGCCACGAGAAGGCCGAACTGTTCTCCGCCGCCGCCGAGGGTCTGATGATCGTACTGGCCGCCTCGCTCATCGTGTGGACGGCCATCGAGCGGCTGTTTCACCCTCGCACCATTGAACAAGTCGGCATCGGGCTGGCCGTGTCGCTGGGGGCGGCGGGCATCAACCTGGCCGTGGGCTTGGTCCTGCTTCGCGCCGGTCGCCGCCACCAGTCGCGGGCGTTGAGCGCGGACGGTCGCCACCTGCTCACCGATGTGTACACGTCGGGCGGGGTGCTGGTCGGCCTGGTGTTGGTGGCCTTCACCGGGTGGCGGCCCCTCGATCCGTTGATCGCTCTGGCGGTGGGCGTCAACATCGTCATCACCGGCGTGAAGCTGCTGTGGAGCTCGGTGGATGGTCTCATGGACCCGCCCGTCTCACCCGAGGAGCTGGCCCGGATCCAGGCGGTGATCGAGACCTACCAGGCCCAGGGGGTCGCCTTTCATGCCTTGCGGAGCCGGGTGGCCGGCCACCGCCGGTTCGTCTCGGTGCACGTGTTGGTGCCGGGGCATTGGACGGTGAGCCAAGGCCACGATCTGCTGGAGCGTTTCGAGGGCGAGCTGCGGGCCACGTTGGACAACCTGCACGTGTTCACTCACCTCGAACCCATCGAGGACCCGCTCTCCTACGTCGATGAAGAACTTGACCGCAGCGACGCCAGCTGAAGCCAGGCCGGGCGGCTCCACCAGACACGGTGGTAGCTCGGCGGCCGCCCCCGAGTGGTTCCTGCGCAACTGCGCCGTCGAACCGGCCGAGGGCTACACCCGGTTCGAGGGAACCGACCTGCACTGGTTGTGTTGGGGCGATCCCGCCGCCCCGCCGTTGGTTTTGGTTCACGGTGGGGCCTCCCACGCTTCGTGGTGGGCGCCCCTGGCACCGTTTCTGGCCGATCGGTGGTGCGTCATCGCCCCCGACCTATCGGGCATGGGCGATTCCGGTTGGCATCCCGAGGGGTATGGCACCGAGCGCTGGGCCGACGAGTTGCTGGCCACCGTGGATGCGGCCACGGCAGGGGGCGGGGCTGATTCACGCACTCAGGCGGCCAAACCGGTGCTGGTAGGCCACAGCCTGGGAGGAACGGTGGTAGGGGTGGCCGGAGTGCGCCACCCCGAGCGGGTCGGCGCGGTGGTGCTGTGCGACATCGGGGTCAGCCGGCCGGGCAAGGCCCGCCGTTCGGGCCGGCATTTCAAAAACCGAATCACCTATCCCACCGCGGCAGAGGCCATCAGCCGCTTCAAGCTCGTCCCCCGTCAGGATTGCTCCAATCTTTGGATGGTCGATCACATCGCCCGCACCTCCATTCGCGGCGTCGGTCCCGGCGGCGCCGATGATCCCACCCGTCCCCCTGCGGGTGAGGAGCAGGCCTGGGCCTGGAAGTTCGACTGGCGGCTGTTCGCCCGCAGCGCCGAACGTCCCTTTGCTGACTACCTGGCCGACCTGGGTCGGGGCGGCCTACCGGTGGCTTGTCTCAACGGCGCCGACAGTGCCGTCTCTACCCCTGAGGTGGCCGAGCGGGTGCGGTCATTCCTCGGAGCCAAACCGACCGTGTGGGTTCCCGAGGCCCGCCACCACCTCATGTTGGATCAGCCCATCGCCTTCGTCGCCGCCCTTCTGGCCATACTCGAAGGCATGTAAAACTTGAAAATATGTAAAAACTTGAAGGTATGTAGCAGGGCTCTACGCCGGTGCTGGCGTTTCCGAGCCGGGCTGGAAACGGCGTAGGCGGAGGCTGTTGGTGACCACGAACACCGAGGAAAAGGCCATGGCCGCGCCGGCCAGCAGCGGGTTCAGATAACCGGCAGCAGCCAAGGGCAGGGCGGCGACGTTGTAGGCGAAGGCCCAGAAGAGGTTGCCTTTGATGGTGGCCAGGGTGCGGCGGGACAAACGAATGGCATCAGCGGCGGCGCGCAGATCGCCCCGCACCAGGGTCAGGTCGGAGGCCTCGATGGCGGCGTCGGTACCGGTGCCCATGGCCAGGCCCAAGTCGGCCTGGGCTAGGGCGGCGGCGTCGTTGACCCCATCGCCAACCATGGCCACCACCCGACCCTCCGCTTGCAAGCGGCGTACCACGGCCACCTTGTCGGCCGGCAGAACCTCGGCGATCACCTCGTCGATGCCCACCGAGGCCGCCACCGCCCGAGCGGCCCGCTCGTTGTCGCCGCTGAGCAGGATGGTGCGCAGACCGAGTTCACGCAGCTGAACCATCGCCTCGGCCGAGGTGGCCTTGACCTGATCCGCGACCACCAGGACCGCTCGGATGTGGCCGTCCCATCCCGCGGCGATGGCGGTTCGCCCCTCCGCCTCGGCGTCGGCCATGGCGCGGTGCATATCCGGCGGCAGGGACAGAGACCACTCGGCCAGGAACTGCACCCGGCCGGCCACCACCGCGTGGCCATCCACCACGCCCTGCACACCCAGGCCTTGGTGGTTTTCAAACGATTCCACCGCGGGGAGGGAGCCGAGCCGATCACGTGCGGATCGGGCGATGGCCTGGGCGATGGGGTGCTCGGAGGCGTCTTCGAGGGCGCCGACCAAGCGCAACACCTCAGCCGCCTCGGCCTCGGCCTCAGCCCGGCCTGCGCCATGCACGCTGGCGGTGGTGATCACCTCTAGCAGGGTCATCTGGGCGGTGGTGATGGTGCCAGTTTTGTCCAAGACGATGGTGTCCACCCTGCGGGTCGACTCGAGAACCTCGGGGCCTTTGATCAAGATGCCGAGCTGCGCGCCACGCCCGGTACCCACCAGGAGAGCGGTTGGCGTGGCCAGGCCTAGGGCGCAGGGGCAGGCGATGATCAGCACCGCCACCGCTGCGGTGAAAGCGGTGGCGGTGCTGCTGCCGGCGCCGATCCAGAACCCGAAAGCGCCCACCGCCAGGGCAATGACCACGGGCACGAACACCGCGGAAACCCGGTCGGCCAGGCGCTGCACCGGCGCTTTGCCGTTCTGCGCCTCGGTCACCAGTCGAGCCATCTGGGCCAGTTGGGTATCGGCACCGACCCGGGTAGCCCGGACCACCAGGCGTCCTCCGGCGTTCACCGTCGCCCCCGTCACCCCGTCTCCAGGACCGACTTCGACCGGGACCGGCTCCCCGGTGAGCAGGGAAGCGTCAATGGCCGAGTTGCCCTCCTCCACGATCCCGTCGGTGGCGATCTTCTCCCCTGGGCGCACCACGAAGCGGCTGCCTACGCGTAGCGCTTCCACACTGACGCGTTGCTCGACCCCTTCGACCAACACCGCCACGTCTTTGGCTCCCAGCGTTAACAGGGCCCGCAGGGCGGCGCCGGAGCGACGTTTGGCCCGCGCCTCGAAGTAGCGGCCGGCCAAGATGAACACCGTGACGGCGGCGGCGACCTCCAGGTAGATCTCATGGGTGCCCGAGCCACGCTGGATGGTCAGATCGAAGGCCATGGTCATGCCGGGCTGGCCGGCGTCACCGAAGAACAGCGCCCACAGCGACCAGCCAAAGGCCGCCAACGTGCCCACCGAGATGAGGGTGTCCATGGTGGCGCTGGCGTGGCGAAGATTGGCCCAGGCGGCCCGGTGGAAGGGCAGCGCTCCCCACACCACCACCGGGGCAGCCAAGGTGAGCGAAAGCCATTGCCAGTTCAGGAACTGCAGGGCGGGAACCATGGCCATGACCAACACCGGCAAGGACAACAAGCCAGCCACCACCAGCCGGTTCCGCAACGGCTGGGTTTGATCCCCTTCGGCCGCGGGATACTCTTCGGTACGGTTCGGTTCCGAATGGGACAGGCTCAGGGTTGGCGCGAGCAGGGCGGCCTGGTACCCGATGGCTTCCACCGCGGCGATGAGCTGCGCAG
>JANPEN010000030.1:0-13195 GCA_031422955.1 Acidimicrobiia bacterium | reverse complement strand
GTCTCACCCCGCACGGGCACGCCAGAGGGGATCCTCGCGGAGCGCTTCGCGCGGGGGGAGGTTTACGGGGACGACTACCAGCGGCGCGTGAACGCCCTAAGCGCCACCCAAGCCGTCGGCCCACCACCGAGGGCGGGCGGGCAGTGACCGGCTACGGGTACGGCGTGTGGTTGTTGGTCGTCGTGAACTCGGCGATCTTCATCATCTTCGCGGCGAGTTTCTTTCACCCGCGCAGCAAGCGGGACTGGAAGGCGATGGGGGCGTTCTCCTCGTTCGTCGTGGCGTTGATGGTGGAGATGTACGGCTTTCCGCTCACCATTTACTTCTTGTCGGGATGGCTTGGCAGCCGCTTCGACAGCCTCACCCTTACCCACGACGGCGGCCACTTGTGGAGCGAACTCCTGGGCTGGCAGGGCGACCCGCATCTGAGCCCGTTCCACCTGGTCAGCTACGTGTTCATCGGTGGCGGCTTCTGGGCCATCGCCGCGGCGTGGCCCGTGCTGCTACGAGCGGCCCGCGACGGGAAACTGGCCACCACGGGCCTGTACGCCAGGGTGCGCCATCCTCAGTACGTTGGGTTCCTGGTCATCATGGTCGGCTTCCTGCTGCAATGGCCGACCATCCCGACCCTGGTGATGTTCCCCGTCCTGATCGTCATCTACCGGCGGCTTTCCCTGCAGGAGGAGCGGGCTGTGGCCGCCGAGTTCGGCACCGATTGGGAGGACTACGCGCGCCGCACCCCACGGTTCATTCCCCGATTGCGCGCCAATCAAGGCGCGGACCGCCCGGACACGAGAGAGACGTTCGAGCGCACCGAGTCCCACCCGGAGGAAACCCGTGAGCACCGCTGATCACCAGGACCACGACCACGACCCCGCTCAGCGCTCACCCGCCAATCTCGCCACCGCGGTGCTGGAGATGAAGGGGCTGCACTGGGCAAGCGAGAAAGCGGTCCTTGAAGCGACCCTCGGACGCCTGGCCGGCGTCAGCGCCGTGGAAGCGAATCCGGTCGCCCAGACGGTCACGGTGTCCTACGACTCCGGGACGACGGACGTCGGCGAGCTGCGACGCTGGATCGAGGAGTGCGGCTACCACTGCGCCGGCCAATCCGTACCGGCGCATGTCTGTCACCCGATGGAGGAGCCGCGGGCCGCCGGCCACGTCGCTCACGGCGATCCCACGAGCCACGCCGGCCATGAAGGCCGCGAACCAGTGGCGTTGGGATCGCCCCACGACGCTATGGGCCACGGCGGCCACGGCGGCATGTCGATGGCGGACATGGTCGCGGACATGCGCCGACGGTTCCTTGTCGCCGTGCTGTTCTCGGTGCCGGTGCTGCTGTGGTCCCCGATCGGGCGTGACGTCCTCAGATTTGACGTCGCCGCCCCGTTCAGCCTGCGCGACGACGTGTTCATGCTTCTGTTGAGCGTGCCGGTCATCTTCTATTCGGCGTGGATCTTCCTCGACGGCGCCATCCGGGCTTTGCGCGCCCGCACCCTGGACATGATGGTCCTTGTCGCCGTTGCCGTCGGCGCCGGCTGGCTGTACTCACTCGGCGTCACCGTCACCGGCGGCGGTGAGGTGTTCTACGAAGCCGCCACCGTGCTTTCCGCGTTCGTGCTCCTCGGCCACTGGTTCGAGATGCGCGCCCGGGGCGGTGCCAACGAAGCAATCCGTGCCCTCCTCGATCTCGCGCCGCCGATGGCGACTGTGGTCCGCGACGGACAGACCGTTGAAGTGCCGACGGCAGAAGTGCTGGTCGGGGACCTGCTGCTCGTTCGGCCCGGCTCGAAGGTCGCGGTCGACGGCGTGGTCCAGGAGGGGGAGAGCGAGCTCGACGAGTCGATGGTGACGGGTGAGAGCCTCCCGGTGCACAAGGCGCCGGGCGACGCAGTCATCGGCGCCACCCTCAACACCACCGGCACGTTGCGCGTGCGGGCCACCAAGGTCGGCGCGGACACTGCGCTCGCCCAGATCGTCAAGCTCGTCCAGGAGGCGCAGAACTCCAAAGCCCCGGGTCAGCGACTCGCGGACCGTGCCGCCTTCTGGCTGGTGCTGGTAGCCCTGATCGGTGGCACGGGCACTTTCCTGGTGTGGAACATGATCGCCGGCCGACCGGCCAACGAGGCGATCCTGTTCGCCATCACCGTTGTGGTCATCACCTGCCCCGACGCCCTCGGCCTGGCGACACCGACCGCGATCATGGTCGGCACCGGTCTCGGCGCCCGCCGCGGTGTTCTGTTCAAAAACGCCATGGCCCTGGAGGCCGCCGCCCATATCGACACCGTCGTCATGGACAAGACCGGCACCCTCACCAAGGGCGAACCCGAGGTCACCGACGTCATCGCCGACGGGATCGACGAAGCACGCCTCCTGGCCCTGGTGGCGGCGGTGGAACGCGAGTCCGAACACCCCCTCGCCCAGTCCATCGTGACTGAGGCCGAGCGGCGTGGCGTACCCACACTGCGGGCGGAGCGCTTCGAGAGCGTGCCCGGCCACGGCGCCCTCGCCACTGTCGATGGCCACCTCGTGGTGGTCGGCAACCGCCGGCTGATGGACCGCGACGGCATCGACCTGGGCGGGCTCGCCCCACGCCGGACCGAGCTGGCCGAGGGCGGGCGCACCGCCGTGATAGTTGGCGTCGATGGGCGCGCTGCAGGCCTGATAGGCATGGCCGACGCCCCTCGCCCCACGGCCGCCGCCGCGGTCGCCGAGCTGCGCCGGCTCGGCACCGAGGTCGTGATGCTCACCGGGGACAACGAGGCGACGGCCAAGCGCATCGGGTCCCTCCTCGGCGTGACCACGGTGATCGCTGAAGTTCTTCCCGGCGACAAGGCGTCCAAGATCGCTGAACTCCAAGCCCAGGGAAAAAAAGTGGCGATGGTCGGTGACGGCGTCAACGACGCCCCCGCGCTCGCCCAAGCCGACATCGGCGTCGCCATCGGCGCCGGAACCGACGTGGCCATCGAGACCGCGGACATCGTGCTCATGCGCAGCGACCCCCTCGATGTAGCCGGCGCCTTGCAGATCGGACGGGCCACCGTGCGCAAGATGCGCCAGAACCTCGGCTGGGCCATCGGCTACAACGTGATCGCCCTGCCCATCGCAGCCGGCGTCTTCGAACCGGCCTTCGGGCTGGTGCTGCGACCCGAGATCGCCGCCCTCTCCATGTCCGGCTCCAGCTTCCTCGTAGCGGTGAACGCCCTCCTGCTCAAACGCCTCCGGCTTCCCTCGCCCCCCAACATCACCGCCGCCACGGCCCCGGCCACGGCCACTCGCCCCGCAACCACGGGCTGAGGTCTCTCCGGCGGCGCCCGCGAGAGCAGGCCGGATCTCGATCGGACTGCCCACGATGTTGAGGCTCCAGCCCCAGCAGGCGTCGAGGTCGAAGGCGTCGACCTCGAGGTCGTTTCGGTCGGCTGACCCCGTCACTGTTGAGCCGCGCCCACCAGGATCTCCTGAGTCGACGGGGATCCTGGTCTGTCGCGGGTCCGACGGGCGGCGCCGGTCCTGCGGTGGAACACGACCGTCGTGGTCGCGGTGAGCAGAGCCAGCCAGGCCAGGCCCAGCAGGAGGGAGCCGACCTCGTCGAAGCGGATCGTGAATGCTCCGTCGATCAGCATCCGTGACGCGCCGCGGCCAGGCATGAAGGCGCCCCAGGCGGGTGGACCGCCCGGGAACATGACCGTCTGGCCCAAGCCGACGTCGATGAACGCCAGAAGCAGGATCAGGTAGAGGCCGCCGAGGCGGCCGGTGAGCGGTCCGACCAGCACGCCGATCATGGCGTAGGTGAGGGCGATGAGCAGGTTGGCGCCGGCATAGACCACCCACTGCTGCGGCGGGTACCAGACTCCGGACACCGCGACCGCGGCGGTGACGGTCACCACGGTGGCTGCGCCGATGACACCGAGGCGGCCGGCCAGCACCTCGCGGGGCCGGTACCCGGCGAGTACCAGGCGCCGGTCGCCAGCAGCGGAACCGGTGACGATGAACAGGCCCATGAGGCCCGCGAGGAACGCCGAGGTGACCGGAGCCATGGTGGCTGCGTGCATGCGCCGCTGCGACAGCATCGCGGTGAACGGGCGGGCGCCGTCGACGAGGGAGACCGGTCCGGGTTCGTCGACGGTCACCGCGATGGCCAAGCCGATGAAAATCGCGGGGACGCCGACGAGTAGCACCCACAGGACCCGGTTGCGGCGGTACTCCCGCATCCCCGCCCGGAGCACGGCGACGACGCGAGCGGCGACGGGCGCGGCGCCCGTCGCCGATGGCACGGTCGGTCTCGTCACCGTCAGCGTTGCAACCACAGGCGCCAAGGCCGACCGGCGGGGCGCTGGCGCGACGATCGGCGCGATGGCCGGTGCTCGGACGGAGACCACGCTGGTTGTGGAGACTGCCGGTGCGGCTGGCAGCGGCCGCGTGGGGCGGGTGGTGGCCGCCAGACGAGCTACGGCAAGAGCGGCAAGGCCCACCGCCCAGAGGAGCGACCAACCCACGTCACGAAGGGGTCCGGCGTGACCGCTGGCCTGGCTGGTGAGTACGAGCGTCGGGAAGTGCAGCGGGAACGCCCAGGTCATGGCCGATGATCCGGAGCTCAGTGCCGGTCCGAGGAACACGTCGAGGATCCAGAACAGCGTGATCAGAAGCGACCCGTTCATGTCAGAACGCACGACCGTCCCGACGAGCACCCCCAGCGCCATGTAGATGACCCCGACGAGCAGCGTCGCAGCAACGGCCCGACCGGGATCGTTGAGACCCGAACGGACGGCCAACGCAGCCAGGCCGCCCGCCGAGGCCACCACCGCCAGCGCCATGCACGTGCCGAGACGGCCGGCGACGACGGGGGCGGTCCGCTTCCCGGCGGCGGCGAGTCGCCGGTCCGCCCCCCGCGAACCGGACACCTGGAAGAACCCGCCGAGCCCGGCCAGCACCGCCGTCGCCCACCCGGCCGTGGCCGCCTCGACCTGGACTCCGCTGGCGGAGCCGCCGACGAGCCTGGAGAAATCCGCCAGGGTGGCGCCCCACACGAAGACCAGCACGACGGGAATGGCGACGAGGAGCACCAAGTTCAGCGGCCGGCGGGCGTAGTCGAGCGCCGCCCGACGGCTGACAAGGACGGTCAGGCTGCTCATCGCTCGACAGTGCGGCCGTCGCGCATCTCGACGAGACGGTCGAAGCGCTCTTCGTCGGTAACGAAGTGGCTGATGACCACGACACTGCGGCCCGCGGCCCGCCGCTCCGCGGTGAGGTCCCAGAACCGGAGGTACGTGTCCCAGTCGAATCCGGCATAGGGCTCGTCGAGAAGCAGCACGTCGGGGTCGGCGAGCAGCGCCAGGGCCAGGTTGAGCTTTGCGCGGGTGCCGCCCGAGAGCTCGTCGACCCGGGCGCCCCGCCAACGGTCGAAGGCGAGCGTGGCGTAGAGACCCTCGGCGGCGGCGGTCACTGCTTGGGCCTCCATGCCGTAAGCGACACCGAACAGCTCGAGATGCTCATCGCAGGTCAGCCGGTCATACAACACCGGCTCTTGCGGGCAATAGCCGATCAGGCCCGAGACCTTCACCCGGCCGCTGTCGGCCTCCAACGCGCCGACGAGGATATTCATGAGGGTGCTCTTGCCCGAGCCGTTCTCACCGACGAGGCCCACGACCTCACCGGCGCCGACGGTGAGGTCGGCGCCCCGCAGGACAGACAGAACCCGGCGGCGGGGCCAGATCCCGCGCCGGTAAGACTTGGTGATCCCGGTGGCCTCCAAGCCCACGAACCCAGCCCCTGGCGCCGTCGGTTCGGCCGCGGCTAGCGCAGTCACGTTTGCCATCGTCGCTCCTCAAGCAGCTCGCCTCACCAGCGTCCCAATCCCGGGGACCAGCAGCATCCGTGGCCGCCCCTGAATCGAGTGCGGCCGGCTACTGAGGTGACGCGGTGGCCCGGCGGCGGTCGGTGACCCGGCCGGTGGCGCCCCTCGCGATCCCGGCAATCGCCTCGCCGTTGTGGTCGTGGTGTTCCGTCGCCGGATCGGAGCGGCACGGCCCCTGACCGGATCAGCGATGGTTTCGGCAGCTGCTCACGCCCATGCGCAAGAACAGCCGGGCAAGGGCTGAGGTCACGTCAGGGCTCGACAGCACCGGGCCCCTCAGCCTGCGGACCAATCACGTCGAGGGCAGGTGTTTGGCGCGCTCTCGTCGTGCCGCGTGTGCGGATGGTGGTGGCCACCCCTGCGCCGCCGGGGGGTAACGCCGCCACCGCGTATGGCGACGCCGGTCGCCACGCGAGCAGGGTGCCGCCCACCACCGGTCCGAAAAACTGGCCGAGGCTGCTGGCCGAGCTCTTCATCCCGAGCGAGGCACCCACTGTCCGGGGGCTGGCCTGGGACACGACAGCCGCCAAGTTAGGTGTAATGAGGGCGGTGCCGGCGGCCAGGACACCGACGGAGGCGAGCACAGGCCCGCGGGTCTGTACTGCGATGAGAGCAGCGATGCCAGCGCTCATCGCGAGGAACCCGGCCGCGATCTGGGCGCGGGGGGCGAGTACGCGCCGTAGCGGGCCAGCGGCGATGAGCTGGAGGGCGGCCATGACGATGCCGCACACGAGAAAGGCCTGGGTGGTCTGGGCGACCGTGAACGCAAACCGGTTCCGGGCGTAGAGCACGAAGGTGCTCTCGAACAGGGCCAGCCCGAACTGGGCGGCGACCACGAGCGCGAGACTCGGGGCCAGCCGGTCGAGCCCGGTACGGCCAACGGCTGGAGGGCTGGCGGCTGGCTCCCTCGCTGGACGGGACTCAGCCAGGGTCCACCAGAGCACCGCGGCTGCGGCGAGCGCTATCGACCCGGCGGCGACGAAGGGCAGCGAATAGCCGTCGAGGCGCAGCGCGCCCACCTCGATCGACGCGCCGTTGAGGACGCTTCCCAGCACGGGACCGGCGACGATGCCGAGGGAAACGGCTGTGCCGAACAGGGCCATCCCGCGGGCGCGGGACATCAATGCGGGGTGTTTACCGTGCCGAGACGGAGCCCAGCGGCGCGATGCAGGTCGGCGGTAGTGACGATGCCGACCACGTTGGCGCCGTCGGTGACGAGAACCGGGCGTCCACCCACGTCGGCGCGGTCGAGAAGATCAATGACCTTGGACGACGGGGACACCCGAACGAGCCCATCGGCGGGGATGGCGATCGCGGACACCTGGGTGGTGGCACGATCGGCGGGCGGCACGGCACGCAGATCCTCGATAGTGACGACGCCGACGGTCTGGCCGTCGAAACCTTCAACGGGCCAGGCGTCGAGCCGGTCAGCGAGGGCATGACGCTCAATCGCGTCCGAGACGGGAAGCCAGGCGGGGATGGCACGTGTCGCGGGTGTCATGGCGTCGCTCACCGCCACGCCGGTGAGGGCGTGGCGTGTGCGTTCGTGGGATTCCTCGGCGCGGGCAGCGTTCAGGAGGAACCAGCCGATGAAGACCAGCCACAACCCGCCGATTCCGCCGGCAACCAGGAACTGCGCCAGTCCCAGCCCGATGAGCCCGTAGCCGACGATGGCACCGGCGCTCGTGGCCAGGAGCGCCGCCTGGTGGCGGTCGCCGCGATGTCGCCACACGATTGCCCGCAGGACCCGCCCCCCGTCGAGCGGCGCCCCCGGGATGAGGTTGAACAGGCCCAGCATGAGGTTCACGGCGGCGAGCCAGCCGGCGACGCTGGCGAGGATATGAGTGGCCGAGGTGGCCTCGAGGGCGAGGGAACTCGCACCGAAGGCGCCAGCGAGGGCAAGACTGGTCGCCGGTCCGGCGACGGCGATGCGCAGATCGGCGGCGGGGGTGGCGGGCTCACGGGAGAGGGAAGCGACCCCGCCGAACAGCCACAGCGTGATGCTGGTGACCTCAATGCCGGACCGGCGGGCGACGATGGCGTGCGCGAGCTCGTGGGCGACCAGCGACGCGAAGAACGCCACTGCGGCAACTACGCCAGCTACCCAGTAGGTGAGGGGCGAATGGCCGGGGGCCCCGTGGGGGAGCCCGCCGGTGGCGAGGCTCCAAGTCAACAGCCAGGCAATGACAAGGACGCTCCAGTGCAGCGCCACCGGGAAACCGGCAAGGCGGCCGAGCCGGATCTCACCCTGCCCGGGCTGTCGGAGATGTGCTGCCGCTGGTTCGGTCATGGCGGGCTCCTCGTCGGTCGGTCGATGCCGCCAGTGTGGGCGGTTGCTGCGGCCCTGCCATCCGGGGCCGGTGCGGACCTTCCCATCCGGGGAATCCCGCAGCGGGGTCGACGGGTTGGGTCATCAAGATTCCTCCGAGGCGACGGTGGACGGGCAGTCCCCTGCGGGCGTCGTTCGCCCCCCGGGGTTTGGGCCGTGGGCACAGCCGAGCACCGCGCGCGCGCATGCGCTCAGGTCCTCGCCCACCGTGTCGCGGGCCAGCCACGCACCGGCGCCGCCTCGACGGGCGACTCGCTCGTAGCCAGGATCTGGCTCGGGGCCGATGACAACGACGTGGTGGGCCGGGAAGGAGCTGCGCAGTGGAAAGGCGGCAGAGTCCACGATGGCCAGGTCGGGCTGGGGGGCGCCTTCGCCCTCGAACTCGCCCGCATCGGGCACGGCGTGGACTTGCCAGCAGCAGTGGTCGCGCTGCAGGAGCTCGAGAATCAAGTTGCGCAGGCCGCGATGAGCCACGGCGACGGCGACCGTCGGGGCGCATGCGCACACGGGGCAACACGGTTGCTGGCCCTTCATGGCGACATCGTCTCCCCACTGGGCGGGCGGCGGCATCCGGGCGGACTACGGACCGGCGTTGCGGTGGCTTACGGCGTTTCCCCAGCCTGGAGGACTCCAGCTTCCCGAGCCACGCGAACGAGTCCCGCTCGGGTTCGTACGTCGAGCTTCTGGTGGATATGCGCCCGGTGGGTCTCCACCGTGCGGACCGACACGTAGAGCCGTGCCGCGATCTCCGCGTTGGTGAGCCCACCGGCGATCAGCCTGAGCACCTCGACCTCGCGTTCGGAGAGCTCGCCGCCGGGCCCCGCCGGCCGCGCCGTGGCTACCTCGCGAGCGAGCAGAGCCGCACCGAGGGAGGGGTGGACGTACTGTTTGCCCGCTGCCACCTGGCGAACGGCTTGCACCAGCTCTACATCGGCGGCTTCCTTGACGAGGTAGCCGGCGGCTCCAGCGTCGAAGGCTCGCCGGAGATAGGTGACGTCGTCGTGCACGGTGAGGACGAGCACCCTGGTCGCAGGGCTGGCCTGGCAGACCTCAGCCGTCGCCGCGATCCCGCTGCGGTCGGGCAGCCCGATGTCCATAACGAACACGTCGGGCTGCGCCTCGCGGGCGAGCTCGACGGCCTCCGCGGCGGTGCCGGATTCGCCCACGACCTCAAGGTCGGGCTCCGCCTCGAGGATGGCACGCAGACCGCTGCGAACCACGGCGTGGTCATCGCACAGCGCGATCCGGATGCGCTCAGCCACGGGCGACCTCCAACATCACGACGGTCCCCGCGCCAGGCTTCGAGCTGAGCGAGAGCGTCGCGCCGACCAGCTCGGCGCGTTCCAGCATGCCCTTGATCCCCAGGTGGCCTCGGACCGGCTGCTGGTCGGGGTCGAAGCCGACGCCGTCGTCTTCGATGAAGACGCGCATGCGGCCGTCGCGGGCGCTGAGGGTGATGCTGGCGGCGGAGGCGGACGCATGGCGTACGACGTTGGTGAGTGCCTCCTGCACCACCCGGTAGATGGCGGTCTCGATCTCGGGCGGAAGCCTTTCGTCCGCATCGAGAGCGGCGGGGTCGAAGTCCACGGTGAGGCCGGTGCGGGCGGCGACATCCTCCTTCAGGCGTTGGAGGGCGGGCACCAGACCGATGTCGTCGAGCACGGTAGGTCGCAGGTCGAAGGCGAGCTGGCGGGCCCGGCGCAGGCCGTCAGCGACGAGCTCACGAAGCTCGCCCAGCCGCCGCCGGGCGTCATCAGCATCGAGATGGGGACCGTCGAAGGAGTCCTCAACCAAGCGAAGGCCGAGGAGCACGGAGGTGAGGGCTTGGCCGACGTCGTCGTGCAGGTCCCGGCTGACCCGCGCCCGCTCCGCCTCCTGGGCCGCGATCACCTGGCCCAGCAGCTCCCGGCGAGCGCTCGCCTGCGTCTCCGCGGCAGCCCTGCTCCGCTCCAGGGTCATGAGCTCGTTCGCCTCAATGGCTCCGGCCGCGAACGCCGCCATCGCCACCGCAAGGGCCTCGTCCGTGTCGTCGAACGCTTCGCCGTTCACCTTCTCGGTGACGTACAGGTTCCCATACCGGTTACCGCCCCGGACGATGGGGATGCCGAGGAAGGTGCGCATCTCAGGGTGGTTGGGCGGGAAGCCGCACGAAGACGGGTCGGAGCTCAGGTCCTGCAGACGGACAGGTTGGTCCGCGATGATGACCTGGCCGAGCAGCCCCTGCCCCTTCGGATAGTCCCCGATGGCCCGCACGGTCGCGTCGTGGATGCCATGGTGGACGAAGGTGGTCAGCTCACCGGCATCGTCGTAAATACCGAGGGCGGCGTAACGGGCGTTCGTCACCGAGGCCGCGCCCGCCACGATGCGCTGCAGGACCGTGTCCCGGTCTTGGCGGCCGCTCAGCTCGAGCGCGGCGGTCACGAGCACGCGAAGCCGATCCGGCCAGTCAGGAGGCACTGCGCTGCCTTCGCTCGAGCTCGACATCGCCGGAACCCTATCGGCTTGGCGACTACATGGTGTCAGAGATGGTGTGTGGGCCCGAGAGGGACAGCTCCGTAGCCCACCGCAACCACGTTCCGTAGCACCGCCGGATGCCCGAACCGGACGGACAGGTGGACCATCAGGCCAGGAAAAGGAGCAAGGATGATCGAGTTTCTCACCGCCAACTGGCTGTGGATCGTGCCCCGATGAGCGCGGCCACCGGTGCGACCAGCATGACCATCGGCCGGCGAAGCGTCGAATGGGGTCTGGCGGGCGGCGCCAGCCTCACGCTCTTCTACGCGGTCGTCGTCGGGTTCGCGTCGGGCTCTGTCGACCATCTCCTCGACCAGTCACGGCGGGACTGGTACTTCCTCGCCCCGATCATCGGAGGATTCGCAACGCAGGTCGCGCTCGTTGTCGAGCTGCGTGCCCGGCGCCGCTGGAGCCACCGCGAAGCCGTCGCCGGGGGGACCGGGACCGGTGCATCCGCCGTCGGCATGGTCGCCTGCTGCGCCCACCACATCGCTGACCTGCTCCCCCTGCTCAGCGTAACCGGCGCCGCGGGGTTCCTGTTCGACCTGCGGATCCCCTTCATGGTCGCAGGGATCGCGGTCAACGCTCTGGCGATCACAGCCTCCGTCCGACAACTCCGCCGAGAGGGATCGGCTCGACCCGACGTTGCGGCCGGCACCCCAGCGGAGGCGTCATGCGCAGCCGCCTGATTGTCGTGGCGCTCGCCGCCACCGTCGTCATAGCCGCCGCCGCGGCGGTGGCTTTCGTGGCCACAAGCAGCGACGGCACGAGCGGCGAGACGTCCGCTGCCTCCGCTTTCGCCGGGCTCAGCCAAGAGAGCGGGGAAGTGACAGTAAAGGCAACACTCCGCCAGCTCAGCAGCGAGGGGGCCGTGGCCGAGGTGGTGTTCGACACCCACTCCGTTGAGCTCGATCTCGACATCGTTGCCGCCGCCACCCTCACCGTGGCCGGCGTGACCTGGCCCACCGAGAGCTGGGACGGGGACGGCCCCACCGGCCACCACCGCGAGGGCAAGCTCCGCTTCTCCGCCGCCGGCCCACCCCAGGGCACCGCCACCCTCACAATCGAAGGGCTATCCGAGCCGGTCACCTTCCGCTGGCCCATCCCGTAAAGCAACGTCCATCGATCCCGGCTCGGTAGCAGCCCGCAACCGAACTCCGTAGCCCCGGCGGATGACAACAGACCGGTGCAAACCCACACTGAACCCATCACCCCCACGACAACAACTCCACGAGAGGAAACTCGCGATGAACCACTCCAACCACCTCAAGGTCATGCTGGCCGTTGTCGCCGGTTTTGTCGTGCTCGCCGCCTTCGGTGTGCCCGTCCTGTCCAACCTGCCGCTGCTCGCCATCCTCGTCGTCTGCCCGCTGATGATGTACTTCATGATGGGACGCATGAACCACAGCAGCGGCTCCACCCACGACGAGGACGCCGACCGGACACCCGGCCCCCACCCGAACTGATCGAGCCGTCTAGCGGCCAGGGCCTCACCTACCTGCTGGCGCGTACCGTCGGTTGATGGATCGAACCTCGGATCGCCCCTCTCGGGTGGCGTCGCTACTCCCCGGGTTTGCCGTGTTACGGCGGTACCAGGCCGAGTGGCTACGAGCGGACGTGATAGCGGGTTTGACGGTGGGCGTCGTGTCTGCTCTGTGCATCGCGGGAGCAGTAGCGCGCCTCGGGTTCCTGGCATCGGCCCTCTCCAAGCCGGTGCTGGTCGGCTACATCACCGGCGTCGGGCTCATCCTGCTGAGCAGCCAGATTTCCGGCCTCACCGGTATGCCGATTACCGGGGACACCTTCTTCGGGCGCTTCAGCGAGCTCATCGGCAACCTCGACCGCATCCAAGGCGCCGCGCTGGCCCTCAGCAGCGCCACTCTCGCGCTCATCATCGGACTGAGACGAGCAGCGCCTCGGGTCCCGGGCGCCCTGCTCGGCGTCGCCGCAGCCTCCGCCATCGTCGCGGTGTTCTCGCTCAAGGAACACGGCATCGCCGTGGTCGGCGCGATCCCCAGTGGCCTGCCCGTCCCGCGTCTTCCCGACATTTCAGCAAGCGATCTCGGTCGGCTGCTTCCGATCGCGGCCGGCATCGCATTGGTCGGCTACTCCGACAACATCCTCACCGCCCGCTCCGTCGCGGCGCGCCACGGCTATCGCATCAACGCCAACCAGGAGCTGCTGGCGCTCGGGCTCACGAACCTGGCATCGGGAATGTCCCAAGGGTTCCCGGTGTCCTCCAGCGCCAGCCGGACGGCGGTGCCAGCCTCCCTCGGCAGCAAGACCCAGCTGGTCTCCCTGCTGGCCTCCGCCTTCGTTGTCGCCGCCCTCCTCGGCCTGCGCCCGCTACTGGCAGAGATCCCCCGAGCCGCGCTCGCCGCCGTCATCGTTTCCGCGGCCGTCGCCATCATCGACCTGAACGGCTACCGCACGCTTTGGAAGGTGAGCAAAGAAGAAGCCGTTCTCGCTGTCGGATCTCGGCGTGCGGCTGGCGGCGG
>JANPEN010000029.1:0-3680 GCA_031422955.1 Acidimicrobiia bacterium | reverse complement strand
CGAGGGCTGCGCCCCCGACGGCGCCTGCGGCGCCTCCCCCATCACCGCCCGGCTCGCTAGCGCTCGCACGGTCAGCCGGCGCCTCCCCCATGGGGTTGGGGCTCAGTGGCGGAAGTGGCGTTCGCCGGTAAAGATCATGGCCATGCCGGCCTCGTCGGCCGCTTCGATCACCTCGGCGTCGCGCACCGAACCACCGGGTTGCACCACCGCAGAGGCTCCCGCCTCAGCCGCTGCGTCGAGGCCGTCGCGGAAGGGGAAAAAGGCGTCGCTGGCACAGGCCCCGCCACGAGCCCGACCCGCCGCCTTCTCCGCGGCGATACGTCCCGCGTCGCGGCGGTTCTGCTGGCCGGCGCCGATGCCCACCGCGGCACCGTCTTTGACCAGCACGATGGTGTTGGAGCTGACCGCCGCGCCAACTCGCCAGGCCAGCTCCAAGTCGACCCATTCCGACTCGCTGGGGGCCCGTTCGGTCACCACTCGAAAGGTGGAACGATCCCAGCTGACCCGGTCCGGGGTCTGCACCAGAAGCCCACCGTCAATGGGCCGAACCTGCAAACCCAACGGCGAAGGGGGCGGGGCGGACAACAGGCGCACGTTGGCCCTGCGGGCCAACAGCTCCAAGGCTTCGGGCTCGAAGGAAGGGGCGATGACGACCTCGGTGAACACCGGGCGCAGGGCCTCGGCCAGAGCCAACGGCAGCGGCCGGTTGACCGCCACGATGCCCCCAAAGGCAGACACCGGGTCGCAAGCATGGGCGTTGCGATAGGCGGTGGTGATGTCGGCGGCCACCGCCACTCCACAGGGGTTGGCGTGCTTGATGATGGCCACCGCGGGCCCCTCGCCCAAGGACCAGACCAACCGCCAAGCCGCATCGGCGTCGTAGACGTTGAGATAGGACATCTCCTTACCGTTGTGCTGCACGGCTGAGTCCCACCAGCCCGCCTCGGCGTTGGTCCAGCGGTAGCGGGCGCCCAGCTGATGAGGGTTCTCGCCATAACGCAGCGTGGCCACCCGGGTGGCCGACAGCGACCGCTCAGCGGGTAGCTCGGCCGGGGCGGGGCTGTCGGCCGTAGCCGCGTCATCGAACCAGGTCACGATGGCGGCGTCGTAGGCAGCGGTATGGGCGAAGGCGGCGCGGGCCAGGCGCCGTCGGGTCCCCGCCGACAGGTCTGGCTGTTGGGCAACACCGGGCGAGGGCCGCCCCGGCTCGGCTAGCTCCGCCAACACCGTCGGGTAATCGGCAGGGTCGGTGACCACCCCGACATGGGCGAAGTTCTTGGCTGCGGCCCGCACCATGGCCGGGCCGCCCACGTCAATCAGCTCTACCGAGGGGTTGGAGGCGAACGGGTAGAGGTTGACCACCACCAAATCGATGGGGTCGATGCCGTTGGCTTCCAGCTCCGCCACGTGGCTGGGCTCACTACGATCGGCCAGGATCCCGCCGTGCACGACCGGATGCAGCGTCACTACCCGATGGCCGAATAGGGGCGGGTAACCGGTCAGCTCGGCCACATCGGTCACCGCCACCCCGGCAGACGACAACGCCGCGGCGGTGCCGCCGCTGGAGAGCAGCCGCCAACCCAACGCCACCAGGTCCCTTCCGAACTCGACGATTCCTGATTTGTCGTACACGGAAAGCAAGGCAGTGGGCACGCTGGCACCGTAGTAAACCGCCCCCCGACGCGGCCAAGCCCGCCGGCACCGGGGCGAACGGGCTGGCGGGCTGGCCTACTTCAGAGCTGCTAGAGGTGGCGCACGATCTCGACCATCAACTGGCCGGCCTCGGTGGGGTTGAGCCCAACCTTGGCGCCTGCGTCGCGGAGCGCATCCATTTTGGCTTGGGCGGTGCCCTTGCCGCCGGAGACGATGGCGCCGGCGTGGCCCATCTTCTTGCCGGCGGGGGCAGTGACACCTGCGATGTAGCACGAGACCGGCTTGGTCATGTGGTCCTTGATGAAGGCGGCCGCTTCCTCTTCCGCGGAGCCGCCGATCTCGCCGATCATCATGACCGCCTTGGTCTCAGGATCGGCCTCGAAGGCCTCCAGGCAATCGATGAAGCTGGTCCCTGGCACCGGGTCCCCTCCAATGCCGACACAGGTAGTGACCCCGATGTTCTGCTGCTGCAGCTCGTAAAGGGCCTGGTAAGTGAGGGTGCCGGAGCGGCTGACGATACCCACCGGGCCGCCGGGGGTGGCGATATGACCGGCGGTGATACCGATGTTGCACTTGCCGGGGCTTATGATGCCGGGGCAGTTCGGGCCGAGTAGGCGCACCTGGGGGAAGTCCCGCTTGAGCTTGTTGTAGAACCACGCTTCATCGTGGGCGGGTACCCCCTCGGTGATGCAAGCGATGAAGGTGATACCCCCCTCGGCTGCCTCCATGACCGCGTCGCGTACCCCGGGGGCGGGGATGAAGATGCAGCTGGCGTCGGCCCCTGTCTCCTTTACCGCTTCGGCCACGGAGGCGAACACGGGAATCCCTTCGACGTCGGTGCCGGCCTTCTTGGGGTTGGTGCCGCCGACCACGTTGGTGCCGTAGGCCCGGTTGGCCAGCCCGTAGTAACGACCTTGAGAGCCGGTCAGGCCCTGGTAGATGACCTTGGTGTGTTCGTTGACGAAGATGCTCATGCGGGGGTTCCTCCTGCCAGCTCGACGGCCTTGCGGGCGGCGCTGAGCATGTCCGGTGCCATCTGCAACTTGTCCGACAGATGGGCCTTGAGGATCTCGCGGCCCTCCTCGGCGTTGGTGCCGTCCAGGCGGATGACAATGGGGGCGTCGATAGCCACCGTGGCCAGGGCCTGGACGATCCCGTTGGCCACCTCTTCACCCTTGGTGATGCCGCCGAAGATATTGATGAAGATGGAGGCCACGTTGGGGTCGTTGTTGATCACGTCGAGGGCGCTGGCCATGACCTGGGCGTTGGAGCCGCCACCGATATCGAGGAAATTGGCCGGCTTGCCTCCCACCTGGTTGATGATGTCCACGGTGGACATGGCCAACCCAGCCCCGTTGGCGATGACCCCGACGGAGCCCTCCAAGCCGACATACTGCAGGCCCCGCTCGTGGGCCTGCGTCTCGCGCTCGTCGCGCACCTGGGTGGCGTCGTAGCTGGCGTAGTCAGGGTGGCGGAACAGGCTGTTGGCGTCGAGGGAAACCTTGGCGTCGAGGGCGTGCACCTCGCCGGTGGGCTTGAGGATCAGGGGGTTGATCTCGGCGAGATCGGCGTCGCCCTCGGTGTAGGCGCGGTAGAGCTGCAACTAGATGGCCACGGTGCCCTCGGTGGCGGCGGGGTTCAGCTTGGCGGCAACCACCCACTGGCGGGCTTCGGCCTCGGTCAACCCGTCCACCGGGTCGATCCAGATCTTGGCGATGGCATCGGGGTTCTCTTCGGCTACCGCCTCGATCTCAACCCCGCCCTGGGCGGACAGCATGCCGAGGTACTTCTTGGCCGAGCGGTCCAGGGTGAAGCTGGCGTAGTACTCCTCGGCGATGTCGGAGGCCACCTCGACCCACACCACGTTCACGGTGTGGCCCTTGATGTCCATGCCCAAGATGTTGCCGGCGTGGGTCCGCACCTCGGTGGCGTCGTTGGCCAACTTGATGCCGCCGGCCTTACCCCGCCCACCCACTTGGACCTGGGCCTTGACCACCACCGGGTAGCCGACTCTTTCGGCGATGGTG